>JALOOG010000145.1 GCA_025454525.1 Anaerolineae bacterium
AGGCGATTGTCGCTTGGATCTAAAAAACCTTAGCTCCATTATAAAAATTTTGCTTCTGATTTCAAATGTCGGTTTGTTTCAGTTCTTCTTACAAACGCACCGTAGGCAGATAAAAGGTGAATGTGCTGCCCCCATTGAGGTTACTCGAGGCCCACAGATCGCCGCCATGTCGGGCGATGATCGTTTTCGCCATGGTTAAGCCTAACCCCCCGCCCGGAAGATCGCGCACCCGATCATCCCGTGAGCGATACATCCGATCAAAAATCAGATCCAATTCATCATCCGCAATCCCGATCCCGCTTCTTCGGACGTTTCCCACGCATGGATCACGATCGTCTGTTCAGGATGCGAATATAGGATCGCGTTGTGTAAGAGGTTCTGTACCACCACGCGCAAACGCTCCGCGTCACCCATCACTGTCGGCATAGGATTTTGGATCGAAGTGGCGATGATGATTTGTTTGACTTGTGCGAAGCGTTGGCAATTGCTGATCGCGTCATGGATCACCTCTGGCAACTTGACCGGACTGTGTTCCAATGGCATCCCGGCCTCGATCCACGCCAACTCGACCATCATCTCGATCACATCATGGAGTTTACTGGCGGTTTGCCGCACCCGCTGAAGAAACTTGGCTTGTTGTTCATTCAGATCGCCGAATTTAGACACCAGATCGGCAAAACCGCCGATCGCGGAGATCGGATTGCGAAGGTCATGGGTCATCGCCTTGACCAACGCCTCACGACGGCTCTCTAGATCACGTTTTTCGGTGACATCGGTCAAGATCACCAAGCGATCCCCGCTTGGAAGCGTCGTCCCCACCCCAACCGCTAAACGGCGGCGTGGCAACCGGACATCTAACGTCTGTTCCCCTTCACGGTTGAACAGATTCATCACGGACGGATTGTGCGAAAATACCTCAAACGGCGTTTTGCCGATCACTTTTTCGGCGGTGATCCCAAACATTGCAACCGCCGCCGGGTTAACTTGTGCCAGCAAACGCTCCGCATTCGCGATCAAGATACCGTCTGAAGTGGTGCGAAACACATACTCAAAAAGATGTAGTTCCGGCCGGGTTTGATTTACCATGAGGTTGTTTAACCATCATCCCAAAAGTAGACGGAGAAAAGTGTCCATATTAAGTACGGTTTGTCCCTAACCCTTCCCCAAGTTTTGAGGAAGGGAACCAACGCACATTTTTTTAGGGGACTCCGCTTCACAAACAGCGACTTCTCTGAAGTTATGCGGGCAACACGCCCTTGATAGATTATAGCGCTATTTATCCGATTCGTCCGTTTCGATTTTGACCCGCGTCACGGGTTTGGCCGTCTCTACTTCCACCGGAATGATCACCTTATGCGGTGAGGGTTGTGGGGCAGGATCAGGATACGGCGCGGGAGGTGTGGCGATCGGAGCGGCTGTCATCATCGGAGTCGGATCGCTAACCCCTTGCCAATCATCCCCCGGTGCTAAGGTGATCTTTTGACCGGATGGGAACGTGATTTGTGTCCCTTCAGCGGAGCGAGTGACCGTTACCCCATGCTGTTGAACGGTGATCGGCGTATTCCAGATGAACGTGCCGCCCGTCCAGACCCGATGTGCCGACAAGATCCGCACTCCTAAGACCCGCGTCAACAAATGCAGCGGCGCGATCCCGCTCAAATGGCCGGTTTCACCAGAGCCTTGAAGCGTTGTGCCGAAATAGAACTCTTTTACATGCGCTTCATGCTTGTACACCGCGCTTTGCGCCCGCAACATCCGTAACAGCAGATCGTGCGCTTCGGCCGTGTACCCATACTCCCAGAGGCCCTCACCGATCAACGATAACCAAAAAGGCCAGATCGCGCCGCCTTGATCATGGGTGGGATCGGGTGCATCCTCGCTGATCGGAGTCATCGTGATCCCATTGGCCCGCAAAAATTCCGTTTGCATCAAAGAGATCAATTCCTTAGAGCGATCTACGGTGATCCCGCGTGACCATAACGGCAAGAGTGCGCTGATGTCTAGCTTGCTAAAATCGGGCGTAGACACCTGAATTTTATAAACACGGCTAAGTCCGGTCACTTCCACCCGATCCACAAACTTAAACACTTGGCGCGTGACATACACCCCATAACCCCGATACCACGCCCCTTGATCAACCTGTTCACGGATCGCTTGACCTTGTGGATTATTGCCGAAAGCGGTGATCCCTAACTTGGGCGTTTTGCCCGTGCCACCTTGAATGCGGATCAATAACCGCGCCGGGTGGGTGAGTTCTTGCGCGATCACTTGGGACTCATCCGCCGTGCCTTCATGGATCAAGGGGATCGCGGGTGCATTAAGCTGATGTGTATCGCGATCCCGATAGCTATAACGTCCGTTGTTCCAAAGGTCATTGAGTCGGGTTTGTAGGGGTGCAACGCGGGCGTAAGCGGTCTCTTCAAGCGTCGTGTCCCCTAAGTGTCGGGCCAATTCGCGCAAGCTAATGCCTTCCGAAAGCAGATAAGCCAAGAGATCCGGCCCTTCCACATAGCGGATGTCTAGGTTTTGCGCCCAAGGTTGATTGAGTCCGAACATCGGGAAAAACGGATACCCCATTTGACGCTCATTCACCCATTCCGGCGCGCCGTCCCCGTCGGTGTCTTGAGCAAACCACCGTTGATAAAACTTCAGCAGTTTTGGCAACGTTTCGCGCAAAAAGCCTTCATCCTCTGTATAACGGAATAACTCTAACGCCAGTCGGGCCAACAGCGGCATCCCTAACCAATCGGCACGTTGACCCGCTGCGCCGGGTTTGCCATCGATCGCGCCGTCCGCTTGTTGTACCGCTAAAAAGTTACGGATCGCACTTTCGGCCAAGCTCCGATCGATCGTGGCCACACCTAACGAGGCCAGATAAGCCCAAGTTGGAGTCGCACCACTCCATGACCGATCGTGATCAGTGCCGTCTCCATTTGGGCTAAAGCCGCTAGCCGGTTGACGAGTCCCCACTAAAATCGCGTGTGGCAAACTCACACCGGGTCGGAGATACGCTTGTAACAGATGTTGATAACTGGCGGCGATAAATCCGTCGATCTCACGATCCCCTGTGGTGACTTGGGGGATCGCTTGAGCGGCACGGGCGATCTGGGTGAAATGACTATCCCAATCTTGATCTAACCAATTGCGGGCTAACGCTAACGAGTCACGGAGATCATCCAACGCGGCATGAACGAATTTCACCGCCGCCGATCCACCGGCCGGCACAGAGAGATCCGCTCCAATTTTAGGGCTACTGCTGGTAAGATCGGCCGTTGCGCCCGCTAACATCACAGCGGGATGCAATGCGCCGATCGCCCCAAACGAGAGCGCACTCGTTTGATCGCCTAAGGTGAGGATCGCCAATTTTTGGGTTTTGCCTTCGCTGGCCACTTGCGCGAACAGATCAAGTCGGATGTTTATCGGCGCGTCGGTCTGA
The DNA here is from genome assembly GCA_025454525.1 of Anaerolineae bacterium. GTDB lineage: Bacteria > Chloroflexota > Anaerolineae > Aggregatilineales > Phototrophicaceae > JALOOG01. Next base: position 3,437 of record JALOOG010000145.1, read on the forward strand.
TTGCTCAAGGTGTAACGGCCGCCGATTGCATGAGATTCCATGACCCAAAATTCGGCCAGCATCGTCAACCCCGGCACGATCGCCCCTTCAATTCGGGCGAAATTCGGCGCGTAACCGGTAATTTTGGGCAAAGTTGCATACGCTTGTGGTTGATAGACGATCCGACGATCGGTTTTAAACATCCACATCGGCACTAGACTCGCGAGGCCGGTACGCGCCCCGTAACGGGTATGGAGCGCGAGGCCCGGTGCATCTCCTGACCCTACGCGCAACTCCCAGACCTGATCATCGGTGTAATCGGTGCGACTTAAGCGGGCATCGGCGGCTAAGGTCAACACCGGAAATGGAAATTCGCGATCAGCTAAACGACTCATGGGCATGGACTCCTCGTTTCGGACACAGGTACGCGAAATTTTAACGCGCTTTGGGGATCTGTGCATTCTTAAACTGATCTAAATCAAAAAAAGCGAGGGTGAAACAGTGGACAAATGTTACGACTTTTTCGCCCTAGTGTGTTACGATCCCATCTAGGATGACCCATAGCAGATAAGGAGGTCGCTGATGTTTTTTGATGTGGAAATGCAAATTCTTACAAGTTAGCTTAAGCGGCCACTGCCGAAAAATTTTTTCCTTTGACCGCCGCACTAACCGCCGCCTAAGGAAGTCATCACCCGCACCGTTTGACCGCTTACGGCACGCGATGCTACACTGTCCGTCTTTCGAGATGCGATCTAAGGAATAGACGATACCGTGCGTTTGGCGATCTTGTTAGGGGTGTTGTTATTTGCTGGGGGGATCGGGATGCGTGGTATCAACACCGATCCGATCTGGATTGATGAATATTGGACGATCTATAACGCGGGAGGCGCGCAATACGGCCCACTTGCACCCACCGAGATCTTTACCCGCATCGCCCAAGAGGACATCTGGCATGTACCGCTCTATTACCTGTTGATCGCCGCATGGGGATCAGTGGTGGGCTGGTCGGATGCCGCGTTGCGTTATTTTTCGGTATTATGCGGCTTGCTTTCGATCGCGGTGATCTATCGAGTCGGCAGTAACATCGATAGCGCCTTCACCGGACTCGCGGCCGCGCTCATGGTCGGGACATCCGCCTTTTACCTGTATTATTTCCATGAGATGCGAAGCTATACCTTGGGCGTTTTGGTGACGGCCGCGGTTATCGGAGCTTATTGGCAGGTCAAAAATACCGATCACCCGCGTCATCTGGTGATCTTTTTTGTGTCGGTGTTGACGCTGTTCTATACCCATTATCTGCTCATTCCGGTGTTGATCGCGTTAGGGGGGTATCATGTGATCCGTGTCCCCAAAAATCGCGCTTGGTTCAGGATCACTGGGGCGGTGATCCTCGCAGGACTCTGTTTTTTACCGTGGACAAGCGTCACCTTGCGGGCATGGCAGGAGGCTTCCTCACCGGATAACGTGGCCTTGCGCGATTGGGGCCCTGGCTCTATCGAAATCAACGCGCTGTTATTGATCGCCTTTGGCAACGGGTCATGGGCGCTCCCATTGTTCGGATTTTACCTGTTTGGCCGTCGTCTGAAAACGGAATCGGCGCTTTTTCTCGCGATCGCCTTGGGGTTATTAGGGCTGATCGTGTTCGTATTAAACCACCTGATCGCGCTATTTGTGGTGATCCGTTATCTGTTACCCGTCTGGGTGATCCTTGCGTTAATCGTCGCTATGGGCGTGCGAGAGTTGCGATCCTATCGTTTAGGCGCGGTATTTTTGGGGATATGGGCGCTAACGGGCCTCTGGAGTGCGTTTTCACCCGATTTTATCCACCCCTACTTGAACACCCGAATCCTCTCACACACGCCATGGGATCAAGTCGCTTCAACGTTATCCACGCGCTATCACCCCGACGATCAAGCGGTTTTTTTGTTACCGGATGAGACGTGGCATGTCTGGCAAGATTGGGTTGCAGGATTTTACCTTGATCCGGTGGGTATCGCGCCGAAACTGGTGGAATCCTATCGACAAACACCGGATCGCGCCTATCGGGATCAAGTCGTGGCGTTGACCGCGCCGCGGGTCTGGTTAGGGTATCATCCGGACGATCCGCCGTTGGCTTGGTATACCTATCAAGGGATTCTGCCGAATGCTTATGCTTTATGCCCGTCTCCTATAGAGATCGGCCGCTACCAATTGGATCTCTACGCACAAGTGCCTGAACGTTATCCGTTTGACGGGGTTGGGATTCACCTTTTAGAGGCGTTGCGCGTAGATGACACGGTGCTTACGGCCATTGTGGGCATCGCGATCCGATCTGACATCGCGCCGGAGCTGTATTCGATCGGATTGCATGTGTTTGATCCGGCCGATCAATTGGTTGCACAACTAGATTATGGCCTGATGCCTACCGATCAACCGTTTCAGGCAAAGCGTTGTACGGTGAATACCTTTCCGGCCTTACCCGCAGGATCGTACCGTTTAGCAGCGGTGGTTTATCATTGGCAGACGGGGGAAAGATTGACGGTGAATGGACAAGATCGTTTAATGTTGGGTGAGTTTGTGATTCCTCAAGAGTAACAAACGTAAATTTGTAATAGAATTTGTAGGGATGCGCCATGTTGATGTTGGATGTATTGGCCTTGATTGCGCCGATGTCAATCGCCTTTGCCTTGATTATATTGGGCTTGTTGAGTCGTAAACTAGGGCGCGTCACTCATGCCCGTCCCTATTACGGGGCGTTTTTTGTGGCCTCGGCCTTGATCGGAGCGGCGATTCTGGTGCGCTGGCTGACTGAGCCGTTAGAGCTGTGGATGTTCGTCTATAATGGGTTATTGGCGCTAGGGGTCACGCTCGGCGTGTTGGCAGCGTGGCGCTATTGGAGTTGGCTCTTAGCGGAGCGTGATTGAGCGGTTTTGTATCGGTTTTAAGAGGATTAAGCGGTTTCGAGTCAGTTGTAAACGTAAATTTTTTATAAATTTAACTTGAAGCTTGTCGCATTACGAATTATAAATGAGGATTATCAACAAGGGGCAGATCGCTGTGTTAGACTCGCAACTCATCGCGAACATCAAGGCCATGCCGAAGATCGAATTACATCGACATCTGGAGGGTGCGGTGCGCCTTGAGACTTTGATCGACATCGCCCGCGAACACGCCTTTGAAATGCCCGATTACAACGTCGAGACCTTGCGCCCGTTTGTCCAGATGATGCCCGAAGAACAGCGCGATATGACGCATTTCCTCGCTAAATTCGCCACCTTGCGACAATTTTATCGCTCCCCAGAGGTGATCACACGGATCTCAAAAGAGGCCGTTTATGATGCAGCCGATGATCAGATCAAATATATGGAATTGCGCTTTACGCCCAATGCCTTGAGCAATATCACCCGTGCCTCACCGGATGAGGTGATCGGGTGGGTGTGCGATGCAGTCAATGAGGCGGCCCAAGAGCGCGGCATTGTGGTGCGGTTGATCGTGTCGGTGAATCGGCATGAAAGCTTGGAATCCGCTTATGAGGTGGTCAACGCCTCCGTCAATTATGTCGATAGTGGTGTTGTCGGGGTGGATCTGGCCGGGCGTGAAGAAGGGTATCCAGCGGGGCCATTTCGGCCGATCTTCCGTGAGGCCCGCGAGGCCGGACTTGGCATCACGATCCATGCGGGAGAATGGGAAGGCGCGCAAAGTGTGTGGGATGCGATCGGGAACATTGGGGCATCACGCGTTGGACATGGCATTCGGGCCTTAGAAGACCCCGGCATTTTAACGATCTTAATGGAACGGGAGATCACCTTAGAGGTGTGTCCAACCAGTAACGTTGACAGCGGTGTGGTCTCTAGTTTGGCCCATCATCCGCTCCCTTGGCTTACACAAGACGGCGTGGCCACGACCATTAACACCGATGATCCGTTGATCAGCGGGATCACGCTGTCGGATGAGTTGATTCGGGCGGTGCAACACATGGAATTTACCTTAGCGGACTTGAAGGCGGCCACATTGCGGGCGGCTGAAGCGAGTTTTTTACCGCCTGTTGAGAAGGGGAAATTATTGCAAAACTTCCACACCTGGTTAAACAATGGGCTATATCGATCCTAAGCTAGAGAGAGCGTAAGGGAGATCCCCTACGCTCCAACGTGTTTTAGCGGACGGCGATCCCTTGATCCCATTGGTAAGGCAGGTGTAAGAGATAGCCAGCAACCCAACCGGTTTCTCCGTCAAATTGGATCTGTAGCCAACGATTATCCGAAGAGCGCCCAATGACATAGACAGGTTGAGCATCGGCTAAAGTCTGTTTGATCCCCGCATTGATATTCGGGCTTTCACGGAAATTGACACGACTACGGGTAATTCCGATCACATGAGCGATCGTTGGTTTGGGGCCAATGTCAACTTGAACATCGTTCAGCGCCTCCTCGGTGTAGAGGTCTTGAGTCAAGATCGGTGCGCTGGCATTCACCACGGGCAACCCCGCGAGATCGCCGTCTACCAACACGGCACACCGCGCCACCCAGCCCTCTAAACCCTGATATTCCACGCGCAACCAGACGCGAACATCGAACGTGCTTAGGCAGGCGCTGTTCGGATCGGCGTTGTTACGCCCCGTCACCACCAACCCCGATCCGGTATTAAACTCTCCACGGATGCTGTATTGTAAGCCCGGGCCACTACGGACATTGACGGCCTCTGAATTTAAGGAGACTCGCGTTTGAGCAAATGTAGCGGGTACGATCAAGATCACGACGGCGAACACGACGAATGACAGGAAGACGAGCTTTGAACGGTTTAAGTTTAACATGGGGTTACTCCTTTTTGGGTCGATTCATGTGCGTTGAAGTCACTATAACCGCTTTGGCACTTCTGTTTCTGGACGCAATCCCGTTCATTGCTCAACGGTTTCCCGATGATCGACTCTCGTGATAAAGCGCGGTTTCATGGTAGAGTGATAGCAGTTTTATCGACTTTGGATCTATTAGGGATGATCTTATGGCGTTAAGTGAACAGACGCTTAAACTGAATCAACGGGTGGTGCATTACTGGGAAAGTGGCGATGTAAGCCAATTGCCGATCTTGTTGCTTCATGGGGCGATCGGCAATGCGTGGACTCAATGGGCGGAGGTGATGCCCTTTTTAAGCGAGGAATATCGCCTAATTGCCCCAGATTTACCTGGGTATGGGCAATCCGATCCTTTGCCAGACATGCGATTAGAGTCGCTGATCGCATGGGTGGAGCAACTGTTGATCGCCTTGGAGATCAATGAAGCGGTGATCATCGGAAATTCGTTCGGGGCGCTGTTAGGGCGCTTATTGGCCGCACAAAAGCCACAACGTGTCCCCGCCTTGGTGATGTGTAATGGCGGGGTGATTCCGGTCGTACCACCGTTAGCACGAACACTCGCACAACTGCCGATCATCGGTCGGATATTATTTGGTCGGATTAGCAAAAGCACGTTAGCCAAGTCTAATCTAGCGAGTGTGATCCAAGTGCAACGGGTGCTAACCCCTCAATTTTACGCCCAAGTGCAGGCGAATAAACCGGGTTTACGGCGTTTGATGCAAGCGTTAACGGTTTCGACGATCCCACCGGAACGAGTGCCGGCCGTTCCGGTCTTGTTATTGTGGGGTGAAGAGGACTCGATCTCACCGTTGGTTGTCGCTAAACACATCCAAAACGAGATTCCCGGCGCACAGCTTTCACCGATCGCTCAAACTGGACATTTGCCACAGGTAGAAGCGCCAGAGGTGTTCGCCTCACAAGTCACGCTGTTTTTGCGGAGTTTGCAACGGGGACGATCCCCTGGTGACGTGAAATTGTTAGGCTAATCGAAAGCGATCCGATCGCGCAAGTCCTCTAATAACGCCGGGCCGATCCCGCTCACATTATCAAGATCATCAAGATCGGTGATCCGACCGTTTTCAGTGCGATAGGCGATAATCCGGGCGGCCAAGGAAGGCCCAATTCCGGGTAAAGTCTCTAGTTCGGCCTGTGTCGCTTGGTTGATATTGATGATCTCAGAGCGGGTGTCGGTCGGCAAGGCGATCGGATCGGTTTCGCCGATGCTTGGCACATGCACTTGATCGCCATCGGTTAAGATCGCGGCCAGATTCACACGCTGAAGATCGGCGTTAGCACTGGCCCCGCCGGCCCCGCTAATCGCATCCCCGACGCGACTCCCAACGGGTAAACTGACCACCGTTTGAGGAGCGCTAACCGCGCCCGTCACATACACTTCAATCGGCGCGGGGGTCTGGGTAGGGGAAGGCGTTTCGGTGGGATCAGGTGGACGAATGGTGATCTGTACCGGTGTCGGGCGAACCGTCCATAAGATCAAGCCGACACCGATCAGGGTGACAATCACCAATCCGAACGCGATCAGCGACATGCGCTCATTCGACATGCCTCATCCTCCGTGATGTAAGCGACATTCTCGGATGATTGTAACCCGTCCCCCTAAAAGCGCAATCTTATTTAGCAAGATCATCAG
>JALOOG010000146.1 GCA_025454525.1 Anaerolineae bacterium
CCGCTATTCCGACCCCAACCCCGGCCCCGCTCACCGGTTACACCCTAGGGTTAGATGCGATTACCGAACAAGTCTTTTATTCCACTGGAAAATTTATGGAGTATGAAGCCATCACCACCCAAATGATCACGGTGGATTATTCGGAATACCTTCCTTACCAACTCACCTTAGAGGCCGATCTCGCTAAGCAATTGAACGCGACTCCAATAGGCTTGAATTGGATCTCATTCCCAACTGTTACACCCTCTTTGATTCCCATGCCTTGATTTAAGGCGGTTAAAGATCCGTTGAGAAAACAACTAGCGCCGCCCATTTAGGGTTAAAATGGCCGAAACAGCGGTTCACAAAACAAGGAGTCCCGCATGTCGGAAACCAACTATTCGATCGAACAGGATTTACGTGAGGCGATCGCCATGGTCGATAGCCTAGAGCGTTACGTGCAACAAGATCAACTTTATGGAACGGTGGGATCAGGGGGCATTTTTTCCGCAGGCAATATGCCCAAGATGACGATCGGCGGCCTGTTGATGCGCTTACGCCGCTTACAGGCCCTCTCCGCGCAATTGGACCATCGTCAACGGGATCAATTCACCCAAAGTCAAACCCGCCACGAACAGCTCCGTAAAGAATGGCGCGTACATTACACCGAAAAAATGCTTTACGAGGCTAATTCACGCCTCGACGCGATGCGGACGTTTTTTGAGGAATGCAGCAATGATCCGAAATTATGCGCCCGTGTTTATCAACCGGAAGTGTTACGACGCACCATCGCGGAGGAGATCTTGATCGCGGCCCATGACCTGAATTTAGACATCGGTGAGATCTCTAAAAAAGCCCGCGCTACCGATTCACGTTTGCGGCGTTTCACCGCGCCGTCTGATTTTGTGTGGGGGGCCGGACTCGAAACCGTCTACCCGGCGGATCGCTTCTGGTGGATGTATCACCGCCCGCCGATGCCGGCCTAACTTAAACAGGGGCGTGCGGAGATCGCTTGCCCCTTCGCCTCAGTCATCTCAGAAAAGTCCCCCACCCATGGAGACAGATGAGCTTATCTTACGTGGGCCAGTTCCCTCTCCGTGCTTAGGTGGGGTTGGACGCAAAAATTTTCTTGATGTTACCCCCATTAAACGATTAAGAAAGCCGATTAAAACGTAAATTTTACTTGTCCTCATGTTTCAGTTGCTTTATGATAGACTATACACATTTCGTAATTTTCGTCAGAATCGTAGAACATCATGTTAACATCGTTGAATCTTAGAACCAAAATCATCATCGGCTTTGTCTTTCCGCTGCTGTTTATTTTTGTCGGGTTGTTGTTGGTGATCCAGTCTTTTAACCAACTCAACAACTACAGTATCCGTTTAACCGAAATTGAAATCCCTAAAATCATCTTGTTAGAGGAGATGAAACTCGCTGGATCGCGTTTGATCTCCTCTACCAATGAACACGTTTTGGATGACGTATTGACCTTAGACGAGAGTAGCGACGGTGAAATTGAAGAAATTGAGGAAGCCGAAGCTTTTTACCTTGAACGTCTGGACTTATACCGTCAAATTACGCCGGGGGACAATGCCGATCAAGTAGAGCGTACTGGGGTCGCATTACTCGATAACGCTGAGTTGGTAATGACACTGGTTGAACAAGGCGCATCGCAAGCGGAGATCACCGAAGCACGCGAACAATTTGAAGACCTTGAAGAAGAATTTCTTGAGGTATTGGATAACGCGCTTGCCTTAGACCAAGCCTCGTTTGAAACCGCACAAGCGCAAGTGTTAGCTTACCAAAATAACATCTTGATCTTGTTGATCGTCTTAGGTGCGCTCATCGTACTAGGGATCGGCGTGGTGATTGCCTATCTCACACGGTCGATCACCGTGCCGTTATTGGACTTGACCCGCGCCTCCATTGCCTTACAGACGGGTGAATTGAATGCCCGCGCTAAGGTGGAATCGCAAGATGAGGTCGGGCAACTGGGGCAGACCTTTAATCAGATGGCGGATCGCATCGCGCAGCTCATTAGCGATCTGCAAGGCAAAGTGAACGCTGAACAAGTGGCCCGTCTCCGCGCTGAAAAATCGGATCAGGTCAAGTCGGCCTTCTTGGCCAGCATGTCCCATGAACTCCGTACCCCTTTAAACGCGATCATCAATTTTACGAAGTTTGTGGTCAAAGGGGATCTGGGGCCGATCAACGATGAACAGCGCGAAACGTTGACCGATGTCGTTAACAGTGGCAAGCATCTGTTGGATCTGATCAATGATGTCTTGGATATGTCGAAGATCGAATCGGGGTCGCTTACGCTGTTTGTGGTAGATGGGATCGCGGTGGGGCCGATCGTGCAACAAACCATTACCACCGCTAAAGGCTTGCTCAATGATAAACCGATCACGATCGAAACCGAGATCGATGATCCACTCCCTCCTATTCGCGGCGATCGCCAACGCATCACCCAGATTTTGCTGAATATTTTGTCGAATGCGGTCAAATTCACCGAAAAAGGCACGATCAAGGTGAAGGTATGCGCGGTGGAGCGCGATCTGGTGATTAGCGTAAGTGATACCGGCATCGGGATCGCCGCCGAAGATTACGATGCGGTGTTTGAAGCATTCAATCAAACCGCTTCGGGTTTACGTCAAGGGGGCGGCACGGGGTTAGGGATGCCGATTACCCGCAGCTTGATCGAAGCGCATCACGGCACGATCCACTTGACAAGCGTGGTTGGTGTGGGCAGTACCTTCACCGTCACCTTGCCCATTCAGTCGGAACAGTTGATCCCCACCTTAAGCCGCTAAAGGGATCGCCATGTCTATCCATATCTTATACGTAGAGGACGACTCTAAAAGCCGTCGGGTGATGCAACTTCTGTTAATCAATCGGATGAAGTTGCCCCATGTGACGATCTTAGAGGATAGCCAAGACTTTTTAGAGCGTGTTTTATCCATTGATCCACCGCCGGAGGTGATCTTCTTAGACATTCATGTCACACCATTAGACGGGTTTGAGATGTTACGCTTGTTACGGGCCTCAAAGGGGTTTGATCAGAGTAAGATCGTCGCGTTAACTGCCAGCGTCATGAGTGAAGAAGTGGTTAAATTGCGTGAGGCGGGCTTTGATGGTTGCCTTAGCAAACCGATTGATAGTGATATTTTCCCCCAACTGCTTGAACGTATCATGCAAGGGGAACAGGTTTGGGCGATCATTCAATAAACTCCAAAGGAACAGAAAGATCATGGAAGGCAAATTAAAAGGCAAACGCATTTTTATTACTGAAGATAACACCAATAATCGGGTTGTTTATACGATGGTGTTACGGCTTTCCGGCGCGGTCTTAGAGTTTGATCGCTGGGGGCATAGCACTTTAACACTGTTAGAGGCGTTTGAACCACACTTAATCATTTTGGATCTGATGCTGTCCCGGAATATTGACGGTTTCACAATTTTTGAGGAGATCCGTAGAGATCCCAAGTTCCAAGCAGTGCCGATTGTGGCGATCTCGGCCTCTGAACCCGCAGTGGCGATCCCAAAATGTATCGAATTAGGTTTTTCTGGTTTTATCGCCAAACCAGTAAATGACCGTCTGTTACCAGACCAGTTAGCGCGATTGATCAACGGTGAACAATTTTGGTATGCTGATAATCATTATGAAATGGAGTAAACGTAATTGTCATGAGCCAAGCTGTAATTATTGATGATAACCTGAAAAATGTGAACGTGTTGACCCGCTTGTTAACCCAAGAAGGGCTTTCGGTGATCAGTATCAGTGATCCACTAAAATTTGATGAGATCGAAGGCCAATTGACGCAATCAAGCGTGGTGTTTGTGGATCTCCACATGCCGTATGTCAATGGCTATCAAATTTTGGAAAAGATCAAACGCACGCCTAATCTCAAACAACTTCCGGTGGTTGCTTATAGCGTCCATGCCAATGAACTTCATGAGGCTTATAAACAAGGCTTTGACGGCTTTTTAGGCAAACCGATCGACTCGGAACGTTTTCCGGGACAATTGCGTCAGATCTTAAGCGGCGAAGCGTTTTGGGATAACCCCTAATCCCTCACTTGGGTGAGCAACCCCTCACCCAAGTCATGCTACAATCTCTCACCGTTTAACGTTATGATATGCCTCTAAATTTGGCTACATCAGAAACGGATAGCCTTTCCCATGAATGTAATGACCCTAGACGAAGCGATCTCACAGCGCGAACAGTGGCGGGGACGCACCTTAGTGATCACCAATGGACACTTTGACCTCTTACACATTGGACACTTGGATTATCTGGAAAAGGCGCGGGCCTTGGGGGATGCGTTGTGGATCGGACTCAATGGAGATGCTTCAACTGAACAATTGAAAGGCCCCGGCCGCCCGATCACCCCCGCCGATGAACGGGCGCGGCTGTTATCGGCGTTGCGTCCGGTGGATGGGGTGATCGTGTTTCATGAACGCACCGCGGAGAACCTAGTGCGCGCTTTAAGACCAGAGATCTACGTCAAAGGCGGCGATTATGGCACATCTGATCAAGGGCTGGTCAAACCACTGCCTGAAGCGGAGATCGTGCGTGCTTATGGCGGGCAAGTGGTCTTGATCCCCTACCTGCCCGGTCATAGCACTAGCGCGGTGATCCAAAAGGTGAAATCATTGCCCTAAGATGCGTCCGATCAAGGCGGCATCATCAAATCGGGTGCTTTGTTGCCCAAAACGTACCACGATCAAGCCTTCCGACGGGATCACATACAACCGTTGTTGGGCCGCACCCGCCGCCACGATCGCCCATGGCGACTCGGTGGGCGCACTTTGGGCTAAATTCAACGGTTGCCGAGTCAGGTCTTCTAATTCTGAAAGTTGACTGTTTTCGTAGCCAAGCCAAAAAGTTAACCCATAGTAGGGATTGGCAGCGCTGCCTTGGAAACAGCGTGCCATGTCCGGCACAATCACTTCCCCGTCCCATTGCCCTTCATTCAGGATCAACTGGCCATATTTAGCCCATTCCCGGGCCGTCAACGATGCGCCCCCCGGTAGATCGGGCAATCCTTCCCGATCACGCACCCATTGATCCCCCGTCAGCCCGATCGGATCAAACACCTGCTCACGCAAATAAGCGATCGGATCGGGATCAAGTCCGGCGGCCGCCAATTTTTCCGACAGGAACTTGGCAAATACGATCAGATGACTCCCGCCATATTCAAACGTTTTACCGGACTCGCTGTTCATCGGAAGGGTGGTGACATACCCGTAATAACTGCGCGCCCGCCGCATCGCCAACGGGCGGCCAGGATCAATGCCACTGGTAAAATTGAGCAGATCGCGCACGGTGATCGCTTGCTTGGCCCGATCCGCGTTAAATTCAGGCAAGGTGAGCGCGATCGTTTCGTCTAAGGTGAAGAGTCCGTCCTCAATAGCGGTCAAGGCCATGGCACACGCAAAACTTTTTGTGCCACTATACAAAACATGCGGAGTCGTGCCGTCATACCCGTTCTGATACATCTCAAACACCAACTCCCCGTCCTGATAGATCAATAACGCCTCACCGCGATGCGTTTCAGAATACTCCGCCGCTGCTTGATAAGGCCCAACTTGCGCTTGTAAACCGATTGACCCCGATAATATAACCACAATCATTACAAATATACGCACGGTGCTAACCTCTCATTTCATTAAGAGCTACAGATCGTCGTAAAAGCATGTCTTCTCCTTTATAATCGTAATATGTACCTAAAGTGTTAAACGGGTGAAAACTTTGCGTAAACTGATCACAAAACGTTATCTCACAAGCGATGTTTTGGGGATGGGGGGCATGGGCATTGTGTATCGTGCTTGGGATCGTCTCACACAGAGCGAGATCGCGCTTAAACAACTCCATGCCCAACCAAGCTATCATCATCCCGATGAACCGGCCACGGAATATGACCCGATGCTCAATTTAGCGCGGGAATTTCAGATCTTAGCGGCCTTGCGGCATCCCAACATCATTAGCGTGTTAGATTATGGTTTTGATGATCAACGACAACCGTTTTACACCATGCCATTGATCGAACAAGCGCAAAGCATCACCGAGGCCGCTTATACTCAAGACCCGATCCAATTGTTGATTCAAACGATGCAAGCAGTGATCTATCTGCATCGTCACGGGATCATCCACCGCGATCTCAAGCCTAGTAACCTCTTGGTGGGATCAAATGGTCTGTTAAAAGTCTTGGATTTTGGGCTTTCTACTTGGCAAGGGAGCGGTGAAAGCACACTGGGGACGTTATCGTATGCCGCGCCAGAAGTGTTAATGGGCGAACGGGCGACTGTGGCCTCTGACCTGTATAGCATCGGGGTGATCGCCTTTGAGACCTTGACCGGCCGGCCGCTCTTTTCTGATTCTTCAACTGCAAAGCTGGTGTATCATGCCTTGAATACCCCGCCGGATCTGATCTCGAATAAGTTGAGCGCGCCGATGAAGGTATTTTTAGAGATCCTCTTAAGCAAACGTCCCGAACATCGTTGTGGCAGCGCGCAAGAGGCTTTACACCTGTTTTGTGAAGCGGCCGGAGTCGAAATCCCACCCGAACGACGTGAAGTCCGCGATAGCTTTTTAAAAGGCGCAAAATTTATCGGACGGCGTGAACCCTTGCAACAATTGTTAGGCGCATTACGATGCTTGAAAGACGGTCAAGGATCGGCTTGGTTGATCGCGGGGGAATCCGGTGTTGGAAAATCGCGCTTGGTGAATGAATTGCGGATCAACGCCCTCACCAAAGGGATCACCGTGTTACAAGGTCAAGCGACGATGGAAACCGGCCTTCCGTATCAATTGTTGCGCGATATTTTGCCGCTGTTGGTGATCGATGATCCGCCACTTAGCGAGGTCGATCTGCTCACCTTAGCGCCGTTGCTCCCTCAACTAGACACGCTGATCACCACCCCGATCCCAGAGACCAAGATCGCGCTTTCGCCGCAACAAATCACCCAGACGATCAAAGACCTGCTGAAACGACAAACCCGTCCGGTGTTGTTGATCGTGGAGGATCTGCAATGGGCGAATGAAGAATTAGCGATCGTGCGAGAATTGGGTAAATTGCCCGGCGTGATGGTGGTCGGTAACTATCGGAGTGACGAAAAACCGTATCTTTATGGCAAATTCCCAGAGATGAACTTGATCGCCTTAGAACGCTTCACCTTAGAGGAGATCCGCGAATTGGCCGGCGGCATGTTAGGGGAGATCGGCCGTCAAGACACGATCATTGAGCTGCTAATGGAATACACCGACGGCAATGTGTTTTTTATCATCGATACCCTGCAAGAATTGGCCGAACATGCCGGAAATCTTGAAGGTATCAGCGGGGATGATTTGCCGTTGGCGATCCATGCGCGCGGGATCATCCAAGTCGCCCAACGCCGTTTAGCCCGTGTACCAGAGCGGGATCACCCGTTATTACACTTTGCCGCGGTGATCGAACGCGAAATTGACTTTGCGCTGTTACAAGCATTTGACCCCAAGATCGATCTTGACGATTGGTTGATGCGTTGCGCGGATGCGTCCATTTTAGAGGTAAGTCATAATATTTGGCGCTTTGCTCATGACAAGGTGCGTGAAGGGATCTTGATGGAGATCGATCAGGCGGCCAAAGTCCAGCTGAATCAGATCGCGGCGCAGACGATCGAACGCTTATATGGCGGAGATGCGCGTTATGCGTTGCGATTATTAAACTTGTGGCGCGGGGCGGGGGATGAGGGTAAAACGATCACCTACACGATCTTAAGCGTCGAAAGCTTTTTATTAAACAATGATCCCCTCAAGGCGCGAGAAGTGTTGACCTATGCGCTCACCTTGCCGGCGGATGATCGTCGTGCGCGGTTGTTGCGTTTATCCGGTGATGTCTTAGAGATTTTGGGTGAATTGGGGGATGCACGCCTTCAATACGATCAAGCACAACCCTTGATTCAAGACCCTAGCGAACAAGGCTTGATCTTGATCGGCTTAGGTAAAGTGGCACTCAAATTAGGTGAATTTGACCTTGCTGAAGACTATTTGATGCGCGCTTTAGCGCTGTATCAACAGATCGGCGATCAAGTTGGGGCGGCCTTGACGCTCTATCAGTTGGGTTATTCGCAATATGTGCCGAGTGAGTATCAGCGCGCCGATGGTTACTATCAGCAAAGCCTCATCTTATACACCGCGATCGGTGATCGCTTTGGGGAGGCGAATTGTCTGTTAGGATTGGGCAATAGCGCGGTGTATCAGGGGCATTTTAGTGAGGCGCAACCCTACTTTGAGCGCGCCCGCAAGTTATATGAAGAATTAGGTGGCCGGAATGGCCTCGCAAAGGTGATCCTTGGGATCGGGCTTGCCTATTCCTATCAGCGTTCCTATGAGGCGGCCGAAACCGAATTGAAAACCGCGCTTAGCCTGCTCACTGAATTAGGCGATCAATATGGGATGGCGATCTGTTCGGAAGACCTTTCGATCATCTGTAAGCGTATGGGACGCTATGCCGATGCGTTACGCTATGGGTTGCAAGCGTTGGAGTTGCGGCGAGCCGTGCAGACCGCGCACGGGATCGCGGCGGAGTTGTTGACCTTAGGCAGCATCGAACTGCATCTTGAAAACATCGAGGGTGCGCGGCAAATGCTCAATGAGGCGCTCACGATCATCGATGAGATCGGACTCGCTTGGCTAAAATTACAGGCTTTGCTCTTGAGCGCGGAGTTGCGTCATCACGCGGGCGATCGTGAATGTGCCTTGCGCTATTTGGGGTTGGTATCGGCGCATTACTCCCTAGAACCGGATCAACGGAACGAGATCGCTTATCTACAAGCACGATGGAACGCCGATCCCGCGGATCCGGTCTGGATCGAAGGGCGCTATTTAGATTTAGAAGAGGTTTACGCGACCTCGATTAGGTCTCTTCTGGTTTGATCCATTTTGGTGAAAGCGTGGGTTGATACTTCTGCAAAAGATCGATCACTTGATCGACTTGATCAGTAAACTGCACCACGTTTTCATCGCCTTGACGCAAAAAGCCGTTTTCGGCCATGTGTTGGATCATGCGGATCAACGGATCATAATACCCGTTGATGTTGAGGATCACGATCGGTTTGCGATGAATGCCCAAGATCCCCCAAGTGACGATCTCAAAAAATTCATCCATAGTGCCATAACCGCCGGGCAAGATCACAAACGCATCAGCCAGATGTGACATTAACGCTTTACGTTCGTGCATCGACTCGACGATGTATTGTTCAGTCAGGTTAGGATGAGCGATCTCACGGATCACCATTGCACGCGGCATCACCCCATGGACTTTGCCGCCGGCCTCTAAGACGGTGTTGGCGATCGCGCCCATGAGGCCGGTATTGCCTCCACCATAGACCAGATCAAAGCCTCCTTGCACCAAGAGTTGGCCAAATTGTTCGGTAACGCGGCGGTATTCCAGATGATGGCCGCTGGTTGAACCACAAAACACACAGATATTTTTCATGAAGTTGTTCCTCGAATCGGGCGATAATAGTGGGCGCGCCGCCCCACGATCTCAAAATTCAGATAGAGATAGTTCCCTTTCCATCCCCATTTATGGACATGGCTGGGTCGGTTTCATGCAGGACAAACCCGCACGGGATGAACTACTGCACCCCCTATCCCGTTGCTATCAACCCGCAGGTCGAAAGCGTTCGGGATTACTTTTCGTATGATGTTATATGCACCATTGGTATCGGCATTCATCCGAAAGCGTTCGGGATTACTTTTCGTATGATGTTATATGCACCATTGGTATCGGCATTCATCAAACGTCCATTGCTGGCACAAAACAAGCCACGCTTGACCCGCTTGCCCGCATACTGCTCGTGCTTGCAAACTGCTTCGCCATCCAGAAAACTGCACTTACTGGTGTAACTTTCCTCGGTGATGATGACTGCAATCCCCACCAACTGTGCCTTGTAGGTAAGCATCTCAATAAAGCGTGCGTGGGGGATCTGCACAAAGTTCTGATTGGTGCGCTTCCCCAACTCAATCCCCTGCTTCCATCCCTCGTTTTTGCCGATGACCAAGGTGCCGATGCCCATCAGCTGCATGAATTCGATGATGCGTCTGCTGGCTTGATGTAGGTAAGCATCCACGCGACAGTTGCGTTTGTGA
>JALOOG010000147.1 GCA_025454525.1 Anaerolineae bacterium
TTGGGGTAAAACGCAAGTCAGCTCTAAATGCAAGATTAAGCAATATTGATATGAAAATTGATTTTATCCAATCACTTTTAAAATAACTACAAATCTTGACTGTAAAAAACTTCTCGGATACGCTTTTTAACAGATTAGCGATCAAAAAAGCGACTTCTGTGAATACATCTTCTTCGGTATACAGTCTTTGTCCGATCCGTAAAATAGGGAGCTTTTTTATAGACGTTTAATGATCAAAATTCAGATCAAACCGTAGTGGGATGCTGAAATAGCGCCTTTGTGAGGGATGTATCCCTATGAATAATTTAAATCAAGGTCACATTGACGACGGTTATCGAATCCACCTTCGCAAGATATGTCCCAGTATCCACGGTAGAAAAGGCTAGGTATTTATGTTGCGTTATTCAAGTTTTTATCTAATCGTTATCGGTTTATTGTCATTAACGCAAGTTTATCAATCCCAACCCCCTAAATACCAAGAAAGCGTAGAATATCTTGAATGGAACGCAGATGGAAAGCTCATCGCATTCGCGATCGGAAACACGATTGAAATAGTGGATACTCTGAAAAATACTGTTATCTATACGGAACAATTTTTTGAAGATATCCTTGATTTGGCTTGGCATCCGGTTGATCCTTATTTGTTAGCGATTGCATCTGCCCCTGCGAACATCGTGCTTACCGATCTGATATTCGTTTTAGATGTTCAAAGCTCAAATATTTTACATACGCTTGAAGCTCAAACTGATGTACGTGGTATTGGTTGGAGTCCAGATGGCACATTTCTTGCAATAGGTGGAAACACAGAGCAACTTGATCCCACATGGTTGCAGAACAAATTTGTGTTATGGGATCATCAAACAGAGATCCTACAACCGATTTATATAGGCCAAAGTTTAGATCTAATTACTTTTGTTTGGTCTACGTCATCTCAGATTGCTTCTATCTATGTTTCAAATACCGAAACCATGTTGATTATTTCTGATATTGCCCTTGAAGAGCCATTACAGCAGTATACAGTGGTTGCTACTGAGGGAACATTCGATAATCTTAGTTTGAATCCCGATGGAACACAGATCGCGTTAGGGGTGCGAACATAATCTTAGTTTGAATCCCGATGGAACACAGATCGCGTTAGGGGTGCGAACGCTTAGCGGAGAAGGGGAAATCTGGTTATTCGATCCGAATGTACAGCAACTTATACAACGTATTCCGACCCAACGTTATCCGACTCCTGTTTGGCATCCTTACGAAAATAGCCTCACTTTTACCGACCGCGATCAAATTCGCATTTTAGACCTCACCACCCACATTGAAACCACCTTATCCTTGTCAGAAGGCGCGTTGATTAACGATATGGCGTGGAGTCCGCATGGCGGACGTTTGGCTGTGGCGTTCAGCGGACGCGATGGGATCGCTCCGCAAATCGCTCATGCGGTGGATCAATTTGCCGATGGCTTTGTTCAAATTGTCGTGCCAACGCCGTCCGAAGCGCTGATCGAAACGATCGCAGCGCGGTGCGAGATCACGGTGATCCCGGCGTTAGCGGAATTAGCGCGTCGTGTTCCGACCAGCGGATGCGAAGCGGAATTGCGCGATGTGGCGCGGGCGTTGATCGCGTTAGAGGATTAAAGCGATAGGATAACGGAGCGAATCATGCTGTTTTCAGGACTCGCTCCGTTTGTGATCGCGTGAATTTTAAGAGCGATTATACACTTCTAGATTCGTGCCATGCAACGCACTCGCTTGATCCGACGCAAGGAATAACAGCGCGTCAGCCAATTGCCCCGGGGATACCCACTTGCTAAAGTCTGCATCGGGCATCGATTGGCGATTCGGCGCGGTGTCGATGATGCTAGGGGACACGCCGTTCACATTGATCCCGTGATCTTTGAGTTCTACTGACATCGATTCCATGATGCGGATCGCCGCGGCCTTGCTGGCCGTGTAGGCCCCTTGATTTTTGAGTCCTTTGAGGCCCGATCGCGCTAAGATGAACACGATCTTACCCGCGATCCCGTGATCTAACATATGCCGTGCGACCGCCGCTCCCATCAGATACAACGGACGCACATTCAACGCCATCATCTTGTCTAACACATCGATGCCCGCTTCATGGACGGGTTTTCCCGCGTCATATCCGCCCACCGTGTGGATTAACACATCGATCCGTCCAAATTGCGCCACGATCTGATCGATCAAGGCCTGCACACTTTCCGGCTGTGAGAGATCGCCCGGAAAGGCCATGAATCGAGTCGGATCACCCTCTAAAGTGGCGATCGTATTCGCTAAGCGATCAGCTGAAATATCAATCAGGGCGACGGTTGCGCCATGTTGAGCAAAGGCCCGCACGACCGTGCCACCCAAGTTGCCAGCCGCGCCTGTGATTGCCACCACTTTTCCATCAAATGTAATACTCATAAACCTTCTGCTCCTATGTTGAATGTTGTCCGTATTCCGCGCAAATCTTAAGGCCGCCACGCCGGAAATAAACTATTGCGATCTGGTTGAGTCAAGCGGCGCAAGTTCCCACCATTTTGATCTTGTTGATAGAGACTCCACGTCCCCTCTTGATTCGAGAGGGTGATCAAACTTTGGCCATCGCGCGCCCATAACGGATCACCCGTAAAGACTTCATCCGAGCCAAAGGGGCGGACTTGATCCTCGTTTCCAGTGACCGGAACAGCGTACAGGCGCAACTCCCCGGTGGTCAATTCGGCCTCACGCTCTGAGACAAATACCAATAGCGTACCGTCCATTGACCACATCGCATGAAAATCATCAGCGGGATGCGCGGTGAGTTGACGTAGATCCGTGCCATCGGCGTTGATCACGTAGATGTTTTCATCGCCTTCCCGATCCGAATTAAACGCGATTTGTGTGCCGTCCGGTGACCATGATGCAAACCAATCGCGTCCACCATGAGCGGTTAAACGGGTGATATTTTCCCCGTCTGCATCCGCGAGATACAACTCTAAATTGAGATCCCGCAAAGACGACCAGACCACCCGACTCCCGTCCGGTGACCAAGCGGGATCCCAATCGATCCGCCCCTCAAAAAACAGGGTAGAGACCGCCTGTAAAATGCTCAACGTGCGTAAACCCGTCCCGTCGGGTTGAACTTGACCGGGGCCCATCTCATCACCGGCCCGATTGGTCAAAAAATTGAGCCGTTCCGCGGCAAAATCCCAACTGACAAAGTAATCTTGAAACGCATCTTCCGGCGGAGTCAGCGCGATACTCTGTCCATCTGATCGCAACAAATACAGATCCCACGTCCCCGCTTGATCCGAAATATAGGCGATCTCACCCGTCGGTACACCGGACGGGATACGGGTGGTTTGCGTTTGTTGAGCAAAACGTGCGATCAGGAGGATCACCCCGGTGAGCGACAAAAAAATCAGGCTGGCGATCACCCGTGCGCGAATACGACGATTTTTGCGTGGTGTCATGGTGCGTCCCTTGATGAATCGGATCGGTTGCTGACAGATAAGGATATTGTATCGTTGATTGCGCGGATTGCCGATCAGCACTTGATCGCCGCTTAGCGGATTCTATATCATGTGGGCAGTGTTTAAGAGCCTTGAGAGACCCGCTATGTTTACCAAGTGGACTCGCCGTCAAAAATGGGGGATCGCGCTGATCACGATCGGCTTAGGTTTGAGCCTCGTGATCTACTTTTGGCTGTTTCATGGACTCCCACCGATCACCGACTTGGATCGCGGACTCGCTTTGCCGTCTACCCGCCTGTTTGATCGGCATGGTCATCTTCTGTATGAGATCTTACCACCCACCCAAGGCCGCAACGTCGTTTTGACGTTGGATCAAATGCCCGCGCATTGTCGCAACGCCGCGATCGCCACGGAAGACGCAAATTTTTATCAGCATCCGGGAGTCGATCCGGTTGGGATCGCCCGTGCGGTGTGGATTAACCTCACCGGCGGCGAAGTGATCGCCGGCGGTAGCACGATCACCCAACAAGTGGCGCGAACCTTGTTACTCGATCCTCAACAACGTCAAGCGCGCACGGTGGAGCGTAAACTAAAAGAGATGATCTTAGCGCTACGCTTGCAAAATGCCTATAGCAAAGATCAAGTGTTAGCACTCTATTTAAATCAGGTGTACTTTGGCAATCTCGCTTACGGGCTAGAGGCGGCCGCCCGTGCCTATTTTGGCAAAAGCGCCGAGACGCTCTCATTAGCCGAATGCGCGTTATTGATCGGCGTGATCCAAAACCCCGCCGCCTATGACCCCTTGACACAATTAGACGCAGCTCAAAACCGTCAAGAGGTGGTGTTAGGCTTAATGGTGGGACAAGGGCTAATCGATCAAACCGACGCGGATCTCGCACAAGCGGATGATCTACAATTTGCGGCCAGTCCCTTCCCGATTCGCGCCCCTCATGCGGTGATGGCCGTCTGGACACAGTTAGAGCGTCTCTACCCAGAGGCCTTATACACCCGCGGACTTGATGTCACCACCACGATCGATCTCGCGTGGCAAGAGACCGCCGAACGCATCGCCAATTACCATCTTGATCGCATCAACTATCCGGTGATCGCGGGAGCAACGCCCGCCGATGCCCATAACGCTGCGATCGTGGCGATCGATCCGTTCACCGGCCAAGTGTTGACCCTGTTGGGCAGTCCCGACTATTTTGATCCACGCATTGACGGCGCGGTGAATGCCGCTTTGGCCTTGCGCCAACCCGGTAGTACCCTAAAGCCGTTCACCTATGCCGCGGCGATGAATCCAACCCGCGAACAGCCTTGGACGGCCGCCACGATGACCTTAGACGTATCGACTCCGTTTGTCACGGCCAAATTAGAGAGTTATATCCCCGCCAATTACGGCTTTGTGGAGCATGGGCCGGTGTTAGTGCGTGAAGCGTTGGCCTCCTCGTATAACATCCCAGCCGTGTTAGCGCTAGACGACGTGGGCATTGAGCCGATGTTACAATTAGCGGCCAGCGCCGGCCTAGAGACCTTGATCGGGCGGACAGATCTGGATCTCTCGGTGACGTTGGGCGGCGGTGAAGTGCGTCTCTTGGATCTGGTGCAAGCCTATAGCATCTTCCCGAACGGCGGCTATCGCATTCAACCGTCGTTGATCCTGCAAATCACCGCCCGCGATACCCAAGAATCGCTCTATACTTGGAGGGCCGCCCCCTTAGAAACGCAGGTGATCGATCCCCGTGTGGCCTTTTTGATCAACGACATTTTGAGCGATCCGGCGGCCCGCAGTGCTTCTTATGGACGGGTGAGCGCTTTAGATATCGCTCGTCCGGCCGCCGCTAAAACCGGTACAACCACCGATTATCGCGATAATTGGACGATCGGTTATACGCCGACGTTGGTGGTCGGGGTCTGGGTGGGCAATGCGGACAATCGTCCGATGATCGATGTGACCGGAGTCACGGGCGCGGGGCCGATCTGGAACGGGTTTATCCGGGAAGTGTTAGACGGTCAACCGGAATTGAGATTCAGTCGTCCCCAAGACATGCGGCGCGTCACGGTGTGCGCGTTGAGCGGGTTGTTACCGACCGCGGCCTGTCCACAACGCCGCGATGAATGGTTTATCCCCGGCACTGAACCGACCGAATACGATCGCTTTTATCAGGTGTTTCGGGTGGATCGCTTCACCGGACGCTTAGCCGATCCGACCACCCCCGCCGATCGGGTTGAAGAACGGGTTTTGGTGGTGTTACCCCAAGAAGCGCAAGCATGGGCGCGTCAACATGGGTTGCCAACGCTACCCGACGGCATCACAATCGCCGAGGTTGCGCCCGATCAAGATCAAGGGTTGCGGATTTTAACGCCCGCGCCGTATGTGATCTATCAGCTTGATCCGTTGATCCCACGCGAGACACAGCGCATCCGTTGGAGCGTCGGTGTGCCGGCCGGGACGAGCCACGTCACCTATTTTCTCAATGATCAAGCGATCATCACTGTCGAAACCGCGCCATTTGAGGCTTGGTGGGCGTTGGCTTTAGGCGATTATCAATTGACCGCCCAAGTGACCCTAGCGGACGGATCGACTCAAATCACTGAGCCGATCCCGTTTTCGGTGGTCGAACAGCAAGCACCCACCTCCCGTAATTTGACCCCCTAACGCCGATGATCACCCTACACGATCTGGACTTTTTAGACTCGGCGGCGGGGCAAGCGCTGTTAGCAGAATTGCGCGCCCAAGACCTGAATGAAGCGCACACCTTAGCGATCTTGACTCGTCTCCGCAAACGGTATCGGGCGGATCAGGCCGCGGCCGCGTTAGAGTTAGCCCGTTTGCAATTGAAAGCGACCGAAAAATTTGGCCCCGATGCCGATCGACTCTGGTTTACGCGGGATGCGCTACAACAGGCCAGTGATCCCTTGATTCGGCGTTATCGGGCGCAACAATTGAGCGGACGAGTGATCGATGCGTGTTGTGGGATCGGCGCGGATGCCGTCGCATTCGCTCAAGCGGGCGCATCGGTGATCGGAATTGACCTTGATCCGGTGCGGATCGCTATGGCGCAACACAACGCCCACACTTTAGGACTTACGATCGCGTTTACAGTAGGGGATGTGCGTGATCCGTTGCCACAAGCCGATGCGATCTTCTTTGATCCGGCTCGCCGTCAAGCGGACGATCAGCGGATCTACGATGTAGAGCGGTATCATCCGCCACTCTCGGTGATCCGATCATGGCAAGCGGATCGGATCATGGTCAAGTTGGGGCCGGGTGTGGCGATCGATCAATTGGCCGCGTATGGTGGACAAGTCCGTTTTATCTCGGTGGACGGTGATCTGAAAGAGGCGGTGTTATCTCCCGATGATTCCGCCCAACGCTATCAGGCGGTGATGATCGCACGGGACGGCACGATCCAGACGTGGGAACGTCACCCATTGCCGGAGTCACGGCCGCTCTCCCCGCCGTTAGGGTGGTTGATTGAACCCGATCCGGCGTTGATCCGGGCGGGTTTGGTGCAGGATCTCGCGGGGGCGATCGATGCTTATCAATTGGATGAGACGATCGCTTATTTGACTGCGGATCAGGCGTTTGTGGGGCCGTATGGGCGATCATGGGCGATTCGATCATGGCTACCGTTTCACCTGAAAAACTTACGGGCCGCGCTCCGTGAGGCCAATATCGGCCGCGTCACCGTGAAAAAACGCGGATCGCCGCTCACCCCCGAAACGTTAATCAGCCAATTAAAGCTCAAAGGGGGCGGGGAGGCCTGTACACTGGTATTGACCCGTTGGCAAGGTGAGCCGATCGTGATCGTGTGTGATGAGTACCCTGTGTGAACTGGAGTCGATCTTAGTACAGGATGCGTTGCAAAGATTGGAAGGGTGAATAAAATCAAGAAAGAAGCCAAAAACGAGCGTGTAAATATGTGGATGCGTGCGTAAATGAGCGCCCATCGTGGTACATGACACGGATTTTTTGGCCCCTTGAAACTACGGATTGCCCGCCACGGTCAGCAGAAAATTGGTAGACGCGATTGGCTTTTGTCCGTAGAGGTCTGCTTTGACTCCTCCACTAATGACTGATTGTGACCTTGTGTCATCGATTCGATTCCCGGAAGGGATCAAACTAATTCCCTCACGGGGTCTGTTGATCTTAGACTTGAATCATCTGCAAAAATATGCTATTCTCAATAGACTACTTTGGGGGATAGTTTAAAGGCAAAACGTCGGGTTCTGGCCCCGTTGATCTTGGTTCGACTCCAAGTCCCCCAGCAGCAAATCCCATACAGTTCGTCAAATAGGGGTGCGTTCAGGGTCAATAAGCAACTCGACCTTGTAATTTAATTTCTTCATATCCTTGAGGTAGCCCTCCGGCACACCATTAGCAAAACCGCCTTGTTAAAGCTTTGCCCCATATCCCCAACAAAGCTGATTCCCGATGAGCAAGCGTAAAGCAGCGTGCAACCATGGAGTCAAGATCGGGCTGATTGGCAAAAACAACCTTGACTCCAAATTCATGAAGCTCATCAATCGCCCGTAGCGCTTCGGTATCATTGCATCCAAAGCGATCGGCCCGATCAACCACGACATGCGACAACTTACCCAAACGCGCATCCCCTAAGAGTCGCTGATAGGCCGCTCTTTGAGGTGTTTTCTCACTCAGCACATCTACCGAAGGACTCGCACCGTTTGACTTGCTGCCCGGTCGGTCGGCGGACTCGATGCTGATCTGGCTGTGGACAGAGAAGCCGTCGGAAATTTCGGCGTAGGTACGTGGTGGTTCAGTCCCCGTTTCTCGCAACCCAAACCTAGTCATGCAAATGCTGATAAGTTATCCTACTCACTGCCGAGAAAATATGTTAGTCCGAGGAAATTGAATATGACCGTCGATCGATCCCTAAGAGGAAAAGTTGCGCTGGTTGCGGGCGCAACCCGAGGCGCAGGCCGGGGCATCGCTATAGAACTTGGTGCAGCGGGGGCAACAGTTTACGTAACTGGACGCACAACCCGCTATGCTCAATCCGAGTATAAACGGAGCGAAACCATTGAAGAGACAGCAGAACTTGTGACCGCTGTGGGCGGAACCGGTATTGCGGTGCAAGCTGATCATCTTGACCCGGAACAAGTACGCTTACTCGTCGAACGTATCCATGCTGAACAGCATGGTCTGGATATTCTCGTGAATGACATCTGGGGTGGCGAAATGCTTGCGAGCAATCAGTCCATTTGGGAGCATTCACTGAGTGATGGATTGCGTCTGCTTCGTCTTGCGGTCGATACCCATCTTATCACCAGCCATTTCGCCTTACCTTTGCTTATTCGGAAGCCGGGCGGTTTACTGATAGAAGTAACGGACGGTACATATGAGTACAATTCCCAGAACTATCGCTATTCGGCGTTCTATGATCTTGCAAAAGTGTCCATTAACCGACTGGGCTGGTCGCAAGCGCAGGAGTTAAAACCACATGGATGCACTGCTGTCTCGCTGACTCCGGGTTGGATGCGCTCTGAAATGATGCTCAATCATTATGATGTAAACGAAGAAAACTGGCACGACGCAACCCGTAAAGAGCCACACTTTGTCATTTCAGAGTCACCACGATTTGTTGGGCGTGCCGTTGCACATCTTGCATCAGATCCAGATGTTATGCGCTGGAATGGGCAATCGCTCTCCAGCGGACAGCTTGCTCAAATATATGGTTTCACCGACCTAGATGGTTCACGACCCGACTGCTGGCGCTATCTTCGTGAGGTGCAGGATGTGGGAAAACCGGCAGATGCTACGGGTTACCGATGAATAGAAAACTGACATCCTAAGTTTGGTTAACTGACTCGACACTACTATGCGTATAGGCGAGCAAACTAATCAGGAGTTTCGGAGTGAGGGAATAGCGACACATCGTGCGTGCAATTCTAAAGGCGTAACCGCGCAAAAAACCGTTCATACCCTTCATGCCGTTCACCCTCAAAGCAGAATGCCATGAAGGGTTTTTATACCTCTTACACTAAAACCGGAATCCGCCCACCCCTAAACCGCTACGCATTACGAACAAATGGGTTGAGGGTTAAACTAAAAGGAAGGTGGGATTAAAAAGCGCAGGAGGCAAAGATGACCTCGGTATTTGCAGATCAGCGACTGGACAATCGGCGAACGCGGCTGGTGAAAGATTTGAGTGCAAAACCGCATCGTCTGCTCCTGCAAGCGTTGACCGAATGGTCATAGCGAAAAGGGGATCGCTTCTTGAATAATGAGAAGGTAATATAACGTCATTTATGGATAAGCAGTTTCAAGTTGACGAGCATCGAGATGAAGGGAAGGCTTCTTGGGTTGGTGGGTGTAAGCGATCAACCCAGAGACTAAGTTCACCAGGAAATTGAGTGGACTGCGATGGTGGGAATGCTCAATCTGGGAAATGTTCTTGAGTTGATCGTTGATGGTTTCAATGATGGCGCGTTTGCGTAAGAGCAGCTTGTCGCTGAGCAGCATCAACTTGTTTTTCATGTTCGATTTGACTTTGGTGATGAGTTGAATGCCTTGCTGCATCAACTCTTCAAACATAGGCTGTGACAGATAAGCCAAGTCAGCAAAGAGTTTTCCGAAGAGGCGTTTGACCAGGTTGGATAACGCCTTGAGTTCGTGTCGGTTGGCAGGGGTGAGATAAACGGCCAACAGTTCGCCCGCATCGTTGACCACCAGATGCAGTTTGAAGCCGAAGGTCCATCCGGTTGACCCTTTGCCTCGTGCCGCCATGCCTTTGAAGACTTTGTGCTGGTGAATGCGACGGTTATCGCAGACCGCGATAAAAGTGGCATCGACAAAACTGATCCCTGTGCAGTGTCCAAATCGGTGGAACAGATACAAACATAACCAGCCCAGCAAACGCGGCATCCGCTGCACAAACCGTCCATAGCTGATCAGGTGGGGAAATTCGCCCCGCAGATACACCGCCACATGCTCCTGGTAGTAGGCTTTGAAGGTTCGATACTGGCTCTGATGAAAATGGATCATGATCGTCAACGCCTCACTGTCGCTCAACTGCCCCGCTCGCTGGCGGCGTTGTCCCCCTCCACTCAACAACCGTCCCACCTGTTCCTTTTCCACTGCTTGGCAAAAATCATCGACAGCACACTACCGTTCCAGTAAACTCATCTTCGGATGCCTCTCTGGTTCGGTTTGGTCACCTGAGAGATTACTCCATCTCTCCCACTGAGGCATCCCCTTATCCATAACTCACGTTAAA
>JALOOG010000148.1 GCA_025454525.1 Anaerolineae bacterium
CTTGGCCGATCGGTGCGTTGATCGCGTGGCAAGCCTTCCGCCGACAAGACCCGCCGTTGGGGGTGATCGCGTGGTTTTTCTTCACACCCTATATCGCGCCCTATTCGTTGGTGTTGTTGATGGCGATCCTTGCGATCCGCTTTCGGGTGGTGGGAGTCGCGGTGTGGATCGCCACATGGGGGGTATTGTTCGCCTACCTGACTTGAGTGAAGATCTCTGGGAGATGTTGATCGGTGACATGGGTGCTAAATTCGCGATTGATCTGTGAGATCTCGCTGACCTCAATCCACCGATAGGTCAAGATCATTTGTCCGTCACGGGTATCGATCGCGTGTTCCCATTGATCCGGCATCGCTTTGGTGACGGTTAACAAAAAGTCATGGCGTTCAATGTTGGCACGTTGACTCTCTTTAAAGTAGCGCGTTACGCCTAACGTCCGCACCAAAGTGAGATCCGCACGGGTGATCGTCGATTCGCGTTCGATCCCGCGATACACACATTCGATCGGGGCTTCGCCACTTTCGACCGTGCCACCGGGGAAGCGTAAACCCTCCGCTTCAGGATAGGTGAGGGTTAACAATTGGCAACGCCCTTGTGATGAATAGCGAATCATCAGCCCAAACGCCCTACGGATAAAGCGGCGTGAGGCAATATCAATAAACATAGCGTGTCCCCCTTTGGGCAGTGTAAGTTGTACCCATTATAGCCGAATTTTTGCTTACGCAATTCGGGTAGGCAGACGAATCGTAAAGGTTGTGCCGACCCCTTCTTGGCTTTCGACTTCGATCGTCCCATGATGAGCCTGTACCGTTTGCAGCGCGATCGCTAGGCCGAGTCCCGTCCCAGAGATCATCCCAACATTTTGGGCGCGGTAAAACGGCTCAAACAGGCGCGCTAAGTCTTTTTGGGGGATGCCAATGCCTTGATCACTCACTTTGAGGATGATCTGATCCGACTCGCATTGCAGATAGAGGGAGATCTCTTGGTGATTCGGGGAATATTTGATCGCATTCGAGAGCAGATTCGAGAGCATCAATTGCATCAGGTGACGATCTAACAGCACAGTATCACAATGAGCATCGCTCACAAAAAAGATCTTGTGGTTAGATTGTACGATCGCTTGTATTTCATCGATCATCTCGGTGCATAAAGCGCGAATATGGACTCGCTCTGGGTTAAACCCTAAAGTGACTGATTGCGTTTTGCTAAGCGTTAAGACCGATTCCACCAAGCGGCTTAGATGCTGAATATGCGCCTTGATCTTGTTGAGATGCTCTAAGCGGCGTGGATCATCCATGCGATCCCCATACAGGCGCAACATCTCGCTAGACGACAAGATCACCGACATCGGGGTGCGAAATTCGTGCGAGACCATGGAGACAAAACGTGATTTTAACTCGTTTAGCTCACGTTCGCGTAAGAGGTTGGCGCGTAAATCTTCTTCGATCTGCTTACGTTCGCTGATGTCGCGGATCAATAAGGAAAAATATTCAATTTCGCCATGTTGATCCCGATGCGCTTGTAAAACCACCGAGGCCGGAAAGATACGACCGATGCGCGTGAGCATTTCGATCTCACCGGCCCATAACCCTTCATCCAACGCCTGATCCAACGCAGTTTGAGTCAACAATCGATAACATTCCCCCGTCACCACTTGACGCAAGCTAAGGCGAGGCGTAGGGATCGTTTCGGGGATCTCTAAAGCGCGGCGACCAGCACGATTCAAGTACATACCGCGTTGCTGTTTATCGATGATCAACACCAGATCACTGGTTGCCTCTAAAATAACGGAGAAACGTTGCATGGCGCGTTCGGTTTCACGCCGTTCGCTAATATCCCGCAAAAACACGGTATACACCCGCTCATCACCGATGATCAACTTCGCGATCGACGCTTCGCACGGAAATTCGCTGCCGTCTTTGCGTAACCCGTAGATCTCATTGCGTTGGTGCATATCCAAGGACGACTCTACCGCTTGCTCAAATTGATCCAGGTGATGCGAGTGAGACGGATGAAACCGTTCGGGGATCAACCGATCAATCGGCAATCCCAGCACTTCAGCGGCCGGATAACCGAAAATGCGCTCCGCGCCTTTGTTAAATAGAGTGATCCGAAACACGCTATCGGTGGAGATAATCGCGTTGGTCGCCAGATCCAAGATCCCAGCGAAACGGGCTTCACTTGCACGCAAGGCCGCTTCCGTTTGTCGTCGTTCATCGATCTCGGTTTGTAAACGTTTATTGGCTTCGGTGAGATCCAAAGTCCGCCCGATCACATGCGTTTCCAATTCTTCATGCGATCGCAACAACGTTTCTTCTAGGCGTTTCCGTTCGTTGATGTTGCGAAAATACACCGAAAGCCCATACTCCGCCGGATAGAGGTTGATCTCAAACCAGCTTTGAAACGGCGGGTAATAAGCCACAAACGAGAGCGGTTTTTTTTCGTCTAAGGCGCGCCGAAAGTTTTGATCAAACAGACTCCCCACCATTTCTGGGAACACTGTCCAGAGGTTTCGACCGATCAAGTCCGTGCGCGGCTTTTGGATCAGCTTTTCGGCACTCTGATTAATGTAGAGATAATTGAAGTAATGATCAAGGGCATAAAACCCATCGGTGATGCTCTCTAAAATGGCGTGATCAAAGAGCGGTCGTTGTTCTAACAACGACTCTAGGAAGGTCTCTGCCGAAACTCCGCGTTGTTGAGCGAGAGTCTCTAATTTTTGATAAACATCGCGCATCACGTAATGTCTCAATTTACCTCTTTATATAGTAACAAAGTCCGTAAGTTGACGATAGTGAAATCTTGATGAGAGAAAAGGAGATAATAAAGAGAATCAAAAAATACATGGTTACCCATGTATTTTTGACTTTACACTTATGATAAGTTGAGGCATCGTCTGACTTTTTCAAAAGCTATGCTAGTACTGTGTGCGATTTTGCCTTGTTGTTCCTGAAAAAATTCAGGAAAACATGCTTGTATACTGTCAACATTTACCTCAGTTCGTAAAACCCGTAATTCACGCAGAAAGTTGATTATTGATAAAGACCATAATAAGGTTAGTTCACCTTTTGCCAATTCACTAAATTTATGACCAAAAGCTGGGCCAAATAAAAGGTAATGAGTCTGCCAATCTGGTTTTTCTCTAACGAAATTCTTAATCAGTTTCATAGACTCAATAATTGATTGAGTATTTTGGATTTGCCTTTTATTTGAAAATATCCCCACCCAAGTAGTCCACAACAATCTACTGTTTTCAATTTGGATTAAGGTATCATCTACCCGTAGTATTTTAAGTGCCAAACACTCTCTTAAAATCCCCTCAGTAATATCAGTGAGTAATTTAGCATCTTTTTTAGAATTACTATGAATTAATTCTAAGATTTCGTGACCTGTGTAACCTTGCCAAAGCTCTGTGTACGGAAAATATCTTCCATCAATCAATTTTTTGGCTTGAGTAAAGGAAGTTTCTGTTAGAACACCTTTATTTGTCGATAAAAAGATGTCATCTTGTTCCAATTCAGCAAGCCACAAAGCAAATAATTGATCTTGTGCAAGAACACGATGTTTTAATTCTAACGTATCAACTTGATGAGATCTTTTCCCATCTTTATCAACATCTAAAAGATAACTATACGTTATGAGATGGCGAAAAGGATATAATTCATGCCCCTCAGGTGTAATATAGTGGAAGTTCCAGCGCTCTTCAATTTTCGATGGCATAAAAGTTTACTCCTTTACGTTTTGTTGATAACTGAAAGCCATTGTTCTCTAAGTGCTTCAGGTTTTAACACCTCTCCCAAGCGAAGGCGAAAATCATTTAAAGAGTTTAAAGGTTTAGAAGCCCACTTTTCTCGATAAGAGCGAAGATCAGCTTCTACTGGAATAAAAATAACATTAAGTGGTTTAGCGCCGTTGGTGTTTCTATTCCACCATTTGGCGACTTCATCTCCTCGGCTTTGATCGTAGTTACGCATAATTCTGTCCAGTTCCTGATCAAACGCCTCTATCGTTTGATTATTAGAGGTAATAATTCTATTTGGTGGAGTCCAAACATTTGGATCAGCTTTCTGATTCACTAATTGTGTATACGGAATATTACCAAAAAATCCTAGAATAGGGAGTCTGTGTGCGTTATCTTGCCCTCTATCGGTCATAAAACCGGCAGGATTGAAAATGTAGACAAAAGAAGCATTTCCCGATATTTTTGTCATAGAACCATTATAATTAGTTATTTTATTGTGTGCCTCCCAAAATAAATCACTGGTTGTATTTTGTGGATATTTAACACAATCGTGATTTATCCAAAATTTAACTTTAATTGTTTCGTGAGGAAATACCAATGCGCGATCCATGTCAATAAATCTCAAAATTGTTTCGCTTGTATCTACAATAACATGATCAAAACCTTGGAAGTCATAAGGTTCACCTTGATTATCTAAATCCGAATTAATTGAATTTGTAATGTTTGTAATTGCTTCTTTTATATTTTCAAAATAACTGTTGGGGGAACTTGGATTTGGCCAAGAAGCGATATATGTTTGTGATCCCCCAATTCGATAAAGACCATAATCGCGACCATCTTTGGGTCTTTTAGCGTTGAAATGCCTATCAGCGAGAGGGGCAAGTAAGGAATGTACTTTAAAACCATAGTTATCCATATCCAGTATGAGTACTTTTTGATGTGGGTAAGTTACAGCAAAGCTTATAATTACACTTAAAGTTTTACCAATACGTGTATCATATCCTAAATGCATATGTATCTGCATAAATCCTCATTTACTTTTGAAAATACCCAGAATAATCTCAAAAATGCTCTCACCATTGTAGTTTACGCTTAAATTAAATACGTAAACGAAAACCGAAACCAAGGATGGTAACCGGATAAGAAAATTTTCCCCAAAATTTAACCTTTTAGGAGATTCTATTATTTTTTCATAAAAGGAATCTTTTGAGACACCCATCAACATGGCTATTTTATCAATAGATTGTCCAAAATGTTTGACTTGGCTCTCAAAAATTAAAATCTCTAAAATTTCTGAAGAGTAATCTTCTAATGTTTTGTTTGATTCAGCCATTTGAATATTAGTAACTCGCGCTTTTCCCCAATCCCACAGCGGTTTGCTTATGTTAAAATAGTAAATAAGGAAAGTAGAGCTGGAAATCGCAAAGAAACTAAAAACCAAAAAAGAAACTCCATATAAAAGATTTAAATCTGTATTTATATATTCTATAGTTAATACCCACAAAGAAAAAACAAGAATTCCAATCATAAGTATTTGAATGCAGACAAAAAGATAGATGTTGTAGTATAGGGTCAGTTTACCTATTTCGCCTTCAGGTAAACTGTTTATATATAAGTAGTTTCTCTCTGATGAAAGTAAAATAACTTTTATTATTAAAAATAATGCAAAAATCAAAAAATAATTGTTATTCAACGTGAAATTAGCCAAAATAACAAACACGAAATATGAAAACATGCAGAGAAACATTATGAGGCTTTTTATACCCCTTATTCCACCAAAATTTGCTTTGTATTTTCCGTAAAGTGTGATGCGTCGTTTTTCCCATTCCCATCCAGTAGGTAAACTTGACCAGTTAATCAAGTTTACACTATGGGGGCTTATAAAAAACTTTCTTGATTTAATCGCTAAGTCTTTTATAACCTCTTGAATATCCATCGTTTCACCCTGTTCATATGTAGAGTGAGAGTAAATATTATAACATTAAAATACAAGAATTTTTCTCTAATCTTTTCACATAAAACTAACAACACGATTGTAATCCCTTCTGAGTTAAATTCAAATTACAGAAGAAGTTACATTTTTTTCTAATTTTAGGGGTGAAAGTGTCCATAGTTACCCTAACACTCTTAACATTTCCCTGTTACAATGGAGCGACTTCGGAAATTAAATCCCCCATCAGTTAATCATAGACAAGGGAAAAAGGTGTGACTCAAGTACGGAGTGACATTCGCAACATCGCTATTATCGCGCACGTTGACCACGGCAAAACCACCTTGGTTGACGGCATGTTAAAACAGGCAAAAGTGTTCCGTGACGCTTCACAAGCGGGCGAACGCATTTTGGATTCCAACGCGCTTGAACGGGAACGCGGCATCACCATTCTGGCCAAAAATACCGCCGTCACTTGGGAAAACACCAAGATCAACATCGTCGATACCCCCGGCCATGCCGATTTCGGCGGCGAAGTGGAGCGCGTTCTCAACATGGTGGACGGCGCACTCTTGTTGATCGACTCGGTCGAAGGCCCCATGCCGCAAACCCGCTTTGTGTTACGCAAGGCCCTCGGACTAGGCTTGCGTGTGATCGTGGTGATCAACAAGGTCGATCGTCCGAACGCCCGCTTAGATGAAGCGCTCAACGAGACCTTTGACCTGTTCATTGAATTAGGCGCAACCGATGAACAAGCCGATTTTCCAGTGATCTACGCGATCGGGTTGCATGGACGGGCCGGTCACAGCGCCGATCAACTACAGGATGATCTCGGGCCGCTGTTTGAGACGATCGTGAAAGAGATCCCCCCGCCCACCATTGACAGCGAAACCGTCGGGAAACTGCTGATCACCACCTTGGAATATGACAATTACAAAGGCCAGATCGGGGTCGGGCGGTTGCTCTCCGGCACATTCAAAAAAGGGATGCAAGTGGTACGCTTGACCCCCGACGGCCAACGCATCCCCGGCAAATTGGAATACCTGTTCACCTATCACAATCTCGCAAAAGTGGAAGTCGAAGAAGTCCACGCGGGTGATATTTTGGCCTTCACCGGCTTTGATCGCGTCAACATCAGCGACACGATCGCCGAACCTTCGATCACCGAGGCGATGCCGCCGATCAGCGTGCAGGAACCCACCGTGCGGATGACCTTTGGGGTCAATACCTCGCCCTTCGCCGGCCGTGAAGGCAAAACGGGTTGGGGGACATCCCGCCGCTTGCGTGAACGTTTGGATCAAGAGACCCGCTTGAATGTGGCCTTGCGTGTCACCGACGGCGACTCGCCAGATCGCTTTACCGTGAGCGGACGCGGAGAATTGCATCTTGGCATCTTGATCGAGACCATGCGCCGCGAAGGCTATGAGTTTGAGGTGAGCAAGCCGGAAGTGATCTATCATGAAGACCCAGAAACGGGTGCGATCCTTGAACCCTATGAAGAAGTCCATATCGAAGTCGCTGATGAGATGTCCGGCACGGTATTTGAGCTAATGGGCGCACGCCGTGCGATCATGACCAATATGTTCAGCGAAAACGGCACGACCTTCTTAGAGTATAAAGTGCCAACGCGCTTCTTGATCGGGTTTCAATCCCAGTTTATGCGCGCAACGAGTGGCATGGGTCAAGTGCATACGCTGTTCGCAGGTTACGAACACCTGTTGAATGCCGCGCCGCCGGAACGTGATTTTGGCAGTTTGATCGCCGATCAAACCGGTACGACCACCGCTTACGCCTTGGTCAACTTGGAGCAACGTGGCACGTTCTTTATTGAGCCGGGCATTGACGTGTATGAAGGCATGGTGGTCGGTGAAAACATCCGCCCCGAAGACTTAAGCCTGAATGTGACCCGCGCCAAACATCTCACCAACTTCCGGGCGAAACCGAGTGAGACCACCGACGGGCTGAAAACGCCGCGCCGTTTGAGCTTGGACGATTTTATCGAATTTATGGCGGAAGACGAATTGTTAGAAGTCACCCCGCAAAACTTACGTTTACGCAAGCGCATTTTGAATAATGAGTTGCGCCTCAAAAACGAAAAAGCCAAGAAGAAGATGTTGGAAGGCGCATAAGCCCGTCAGCTCATTTGACCGTTGACCGCCTCACTTGCGAGGCGGTTCAACCTTACCCCGCGCTTGAGGTCAACACGATCGGCACAGTGAGGATCGGCGCGCCGTCACTGATCACGCGGATCAACGCGCTGCCTGTAGCGGATCCCGGTGCAAGCGCCACCGACCACGCCACCTCATCCAACCGATTCGGCAAAGTGATCGCTTGTGACGAGCGCATCACGCCCGATGAATCGACCAATTCGACCGTAAACGCGCTCCAGCCCGACACACGCCCATTCACCGGAATCGTATCACCGCCGATCGCCGTCCCCGCTTCGAGATCGATCGTCATGATCGGCTCATCGATCCGCTCACCCAACGGGGCGCGCACGACCGTTTGTGAGGCGAAAATCGCCGTATCGGCCGATCGTTGCGGAAAAGGCGCATCCCCCGCCACGATCTCCACCTGATACGCCTCCGGTTGACTCACGGCCGGTAACGGGAGCGTGAGTGTCCATTCCCCCGCGGTGATCATCGCCGTCGCATGAGCGCGGATCTCCCCCGCCGCATCGATCACCTCCACGCGGATCGCTTGTGTGGGTGCGTCGCTCAACGTGCCGGACACGGTGAGCAGATCGCTGTAGATCGTGCTGTTGGCCGGCGGATAGGTCAGCGCGATCACCCCGATCGGTGGGACGGTCGGGCCACAGGCGGCGATCAACAACAGTAGGATCGATAAGATGAGTGCGCGCATCAGCTTTTCCTTATTTTACTTAAGTAACCTCAGAAAAATACCCCACCCATGGAGACGGGCCAGCTCATTTTACGTGGGCCAGTTCCCTCCCCATGCATGGGTGAGGGCTAGGGTGGACGCAAGAAACTTTTCCTTATTATACCATAACACACGTTTTTTGGGCTGCTTGGGGGGATACCCCCCAAACCCCCCAGAATCGAAGCACAGAATTAAGAATCAAGAAAGCGGGCGCAACGGAAGCCTAGGTTGTTGTTCTGGAGCGACGGTTCGTCCCCGCTACGAATCGCAGCGCGGAGGAAGTCAGCATAGCTGTACCAAGAGCCACCCCGCAAGACGCGCCGCTTATCAATGATAGATAAATTATCTCGTTCATCATCTTCTTGATAAGGATACGAAAAATCGTCATACAAGGTACTGCACCATTCCCAGACGTTGCCGCTTAAATGCAAAGCCCCGACCCAACTCGCCCCTTCCGGTTTATGAGTGACCGGGTTGGGTTTTCCGCCACTGTTCCCCCTGCAAACCGCCTTATCCCCCTGTTCCCAATCGTCCCCCCACGGATAGATCCAGCTTTCGACTCCCCGGGCGGCGTATTCCCAATCGCGCTCATTCGGCAAATGGCAAGCGATCGCTTGACAGAACTCTAACGCCGCAAACCACGAGATCCCCACCACCGGACAATCGGCCATCGCCGGATCGTGATACCATTGACCGATATCGCTACCCCAAGAGCTTTGATCCGGCGGATCACTCACCCAACCCGCTTTGACCGCCGCTCGCCATTGTCGATTGGTCACCGGCGTTTGGGCGATCCAATAGGGACGCTGGATTGTCTGGCGATGCGCGGGTTTTTCACGATCATAATCGGTATCACTTCCCATCGTGAACGATCCAACGGGAACGAGACAAAACGCCATCTCCGGGATCGGCCAGTCGGGAAAGGTGGTGACAAACGGAGTCCAATCGCGATTTTTTGCGCCTTTAAAGTCCCACGCA
>JALOOG010000039.1 GCA_025454525.1 Anaerolineae bacterium
CGCGTCCTCCTTCACACGCAAAATTATCTGGCGCGGGCCGAAAAAACCAATACCCATTACCGCTTCACCGATGCTTATCTCTATTCGGCTAAAGTGCATTGCTTTCGCGGTGAATGGCAGTTGGCGATCGACTATGCAGAGACCTCCTTAGGCTATGCCTTAGAAGAAGCACGCTTTACGACGTTTCGGATTCGAGGTCTGTTATGGTTAGCGTTAGCGACCTACCAGCAGGGTGATAGCGAGAACAGTGAACGCTATTTACAACGCGCTTTAGCCTTGCATCAACAAACT
The DNA here is from genome assembly GCA_025454525.1 of Anaerolineae bacterium. Taxonomy (GTDB): domain Bacteria; phylum Chloroflexota; class Anaerolineae; order Aggregatilineales; family Phototrophicaceae; genus JALOOG01. The sequence goes on from JALOOG010000039.1 coordinate 292, forward strand.
CCAACCTACCCCTATCCCTCTTTTTATGATGCGATTACTTGGTATTATGAAGAACAGCACGATCAGCAAACTGCGCTCACTTGGCGCGATCAACAATTAACCCATGCGCTTAAAGGCGGCAGCCCGTTTCAGATCACCGAGTGTTATCTTAAACGGATCAAGTTGCTTAAGACGTTAGGGTGTGTTGATCCCAGTGAGATCGCGGCCTTGCGTGATTGGGCGGCTAAGTTAATCGATCCGGATACTGTGTTGACGCGCTTACGCGCCCTAGAAGTGGAATGACCCTAATGAACGAAAATCCCGAATGGTATGCGCGTGAATTGCTGTATCAAGCGGATCGATTGACCGAAACCTCACCACATCAGGCCCGTGCCGTTTATAAAACCGGCCGCGTTTTTGCCGAACAAGCACAAAATCCTTGTTTGATCGCTGAATATGAATATGGCGAAGGGCGCTTGTTATTGCATTACCTGAACGATTATCAAGAGTCGGTTCATCATCATATCCGTGCGTTGGTGGAGATCCGTAAGCCGCAATATGCCAATTGTTTGGCCTCTACCTTAGTTTATGTGCAGAGTGTGATCAGTTACCTCTATTACGATCCGTCCGGTTATGAACAGCAGATCCGCGAAACCACCGCCCTACTCGACACGATGACCGAAAATGTCGATACCGATATATGGGCGATCGTAGAAGGCACACGCGCTTATCTAGAGGTGATGATCCAAGCGTGGGATCAAGCGTTAATTGTGGCACATCGTTACCTACAACGCTGTCAGATCGCCGATACCGGTTATCGCATGTTAAACGCTCATGCTTTTTTGGCCGAAGTCCACGGCCGGCGCGGGGAATGGGACAAGATGATCGATCACGCGGAACAAGGCTTAGAGTATCTCAATACCGGGATGCGTTTAAATCCAACTTGGGAAATGGAGATCCACGCTTGGTTAGCGTTAGGGGCGCGGATTCGTGAGGATCAACAACGTGCCGATCAACATGCACGCCAAGCTTTATCGATCTTGGCCCGGATTGAATCGTTGCCTTTGCGGCCTTTTTATGACGCGCTCTCATGGTACTATGAGCGCGGCAGCGAATGGGAGGCGGCGCTCAAATTGCGGGATCGGCAACTGAGTGAGGCCTTCACCGGCAAAAGCCCGTTTATCGTCACCGAATGTTATCTAGGGCGGATCCGAATCCAAAAGGCGATCGGTGTGTTGGATCGGAATGAGATCAGCGCGATCCGTGAATGGGCGGGAAAATTACTCAACCCGCAATCGGTGTTCACACGTTTAGAGGAGATCTTAGGTGATGAGTTCTGATGCGTATGTGCAAGCATTATCCCTGTTTGATTCCGCCTTGTATCTGCGTGAATCGAATCCGATACAAGCGTTAAACCTGTTCAAACAGGGGCGGGTGTTCGCAGAACAGGTCAAAGATCCCTGTTTATTGTTAGAGTATGACATTTGGACGGGGATCGTCCTGCTCTACTATCGGCGCGATTATGAGGCAGCCTTAGCGCACATTGTAAAATTGGTGGTCGAAGCCCGTAAGCCGATCTACGACTCCTGTAAACAGCGCACCATGGCCTATCGCGAATTGATCGATGCTTACTTGTTTTACGATCCGATCGGGTATCGTCAACAGGTGTTTGAGGCCACCCAACTCACCGAACAAGATCCCGCAATCAGTGATGACTCGTGGTGCTTGACGCAACGGGGACGTTGTTACGCCTATCTGATGGCCTATGAATATGCGCCGGCCTTGGAAGAAGGCTTGCGTTATTTAGAGCGTTGTGATCAGATCAGTTCTAGCTTTCGCTTGGCAGACGCGCACAATGTGATCTGTCGGATCTACGCGGGTCAAGCGGACTGGGAACAGGTGGCGCATCATGGGGCCTTGGCCGAAACCTATGCCGGATTGCATTATGATGCTCGCAACTGGTTTATGGAGTCGTTGGCATGGCAGGCCTTAGCCGCTCAACCGCGTGAGCCGCAACGGGCGGCCTCGTTTCATCATCGGGTTTTAATGCAACTCACCCAGATGCAGGGCTATCCCTCTCATTGGTTTTATGATGCACTGTGCTTGTATCATGAGGCGAATCAGCAATGGGACGTGGCCTTGTTATGGCGGGATCGGCAATTACAAGAGGTTTTAGATGGCAATAGCCCCTATTTGATGGTGGAATGTTATTTACGGCGGATCGCTTTGTTAGGGCAATTGGGGCGTGATACATCGGATGAACGCACCCAAGCGTTGCAACACGCACAACGCTTGACCTATCCTGAACAGATCATCAAACGGCTAGAAAGGCTATAACTTGAATTTACACGCTTATTTGATCGCGGCGATCTCGGTACGGGCGGTTGATCCGTATCGATCGTTGGCGCTCTTGCGAGAAGGGCGCAAAATGGTATTAGAACAAGGGGATACCCCCTGTTTGTTGATGAACTATGAACGGTGGATCGTAAATATCGAGATGTTTTACGCGGGGGATTTTCGGGCCGCCTTAGACACGGTGGTACGGGCGGCGGTGGAGATCCGTAAACCGCGTTATGATCACTGTCCGGAGCGCGATAGCATCTTGTATCTGTTGATCAATGCCTATCTCTTTTTTGATCCAGTCGGATATGAACATGAGATTCATGAAGCCCTCCATGAATTTGCGCTCATGGAAAGCGCTTTGCCCACCGACCTCTGGTGTCTGGTGAAGTGTGTCGAGGCCTATTTTGCGTTGCATCTAGATCGCTTGGATGATGCCCTCCAATTGACACAAGTCTACCTAGGGCGATCCGAACAGGTGAAAAGCGCGTTTCGGATCGTAGATGCGTACCTGTTATTGTGCGCGCTCTACTATCATCGCGGTGAGCATGATCGGATTGAGGAAGCGGCCCGATTGGGAGAAAGTCATGCGCTATTTGCGCCCGATACCCAACGTGCGCTTGCGGAATTTGCGGCATGGCAAGCGTATACGGCGCTTCGTCGGGGATCAGAGGATGCGTCCAGTCATTACCGACAAGCTTTACAACGTTTCGGGCAACTCAAGTTATATCGTTGGTTTGCGTTTTATGATGCGTTGAGTGCCTATCATGAGCATCTGGGTGATTTTGACGAAGCGTTGCGCTTGCGTGATGAAGAATTGAGCCAAGCGATCACCGGAAACAGCCCGTATATCATCGCACGGACGCATCTCCAACGCTTAGAGTTACTCCGAAAAAGCGGCGCATCCGACACCGAGATCGCCACGGCCGTTCACGCGATTCGCACCGCGGCCCAAGATTTACGCCAACCCCAGTATATTTACCGCCAATTGCCATGAACCCGGAACAACACGCACGTCTTTTATTAGATCAAGGGATCGAAATGCGGGCGTTCGATCCCCCCCAAGCCTTAGCGATCTTGGAGCATGGGCGTGGGTTGGCTGAAGCGGCCCAATTGCCCTGTTTGGTCTTAAATTTTGATCGCTGGCGTGGGATCGTGTTGTTATTTTTTCGCGGCATGATCGCCGATGGGATCGATGTCTTCGTGCGGGCCTTAGTTGAAGCGACCAAGCCACAATATGAGCGTTGCCAAGAAAAACAGCACTTGCAACGGTTATTGGGGCAAGCGTACCTTGATTATGACCCCTTGGGCTATGAATCGGAGATCGACGCGCTGATCACCCTGCTAGATCACCTTCCTGCGGATGAGTCGATGCGCGATCATTGGTGTTTAATCCAACAGATGCGGACAGATCTGGTCTTGGCTCGGCGGGATTTTGCCCGTGCCAAAGAGCAGGCATATCTCTACTTGGCACGCTGTGAGGACTTTAAAAGCCCATTTCGATTAGCGGATGCCCACCTCACCCTAACTCGGATCGAAGCACGGATCGGGGATATGGACGCGGTGTTACGTCATGCTCAAACCGCCTCAAATTATCTGGCACAATTTGCTGTAAATGCAGGTCTTGGGATGAATTTGCAGGCGTTATCATGGCAGACGTTGGCTTGTAGTGCTTTGGGGGATTCTAAACAAGCGAGTGCCTTAGAAAAACAGGTCAATCATCAGGTGAGTACGATGAAGATGGGTCCGTCTTTACCCTATTACGATGCGATGTGCGCTTATTATGAGATCAACGGGCGCTATGATTATTCGTTGATCTTGCGCGATCGCAGTTTGAAAGGGGTAATCAAGGGCGGCAGCCCTTATTATCAGAGTGAGTGTCACCTCAAGCGGATTCGATTGCTGAAAAAGATGGGCCGTCCATACCATGAAGATCAACGCCAATTTGAAGAAGTGGCCAAAAAACTTAAACGGCCGGAATATGCCTATGCCCGCTTGGAAGAAGTGACCGCCGATCATCACCTGTTAGCGGTCGGTGCGCGGATTCTACGTCGTTGGTTTGGACAGGGGAGATGATAAACCATGACCTATTTCACACGTCTGCATGAAGTGAATCGGATCGTTGCATGAATCCTAAACAGCCAGCCTATCAATTATTGAATCAAGCCATAGAGCTAAGGTTCACCGATCCGCCGCAAGCGGTGGCTTTATTGGAACAAGGGCGCGTTTTCGCCCAAACGGCCCGCTTGCCTTGCCTCGTCTTACTTTACGATCACTGGCGTGCTAATGTGTTGTTGTTCTATATGGGAAGGACACTGGAGACGATCGAGGTTTTGGTAGGTGCTTTGGTAACAGCGGCAAAACCAGAATATGAAGGATGTCAAGAACAACCTCGACTCTATCAACTGTTAGCCTATGCTTATGTAGATTATGACCCGATCGGCTATGAAAGCGAGATCCGTGAAGCGCTCACACTGTTAGACACGCCAACCAGCGCTCCTGAACTATTCCATCATTGGTGCATGATCCAAGAGATCCGTGTTGAGATCGAATGGGCGCGGCGCGATTTTATCCGCGCTAAAGCCGAAGCGGAAAGCTATCTAGCGCGCTGTGAAACTGCCCAAATCGGGATACGTTTAGCCGACGCACGTCTATTCTTAGCGCGGATCTGCTGGGAACTGCAAGATGTAGCGGCGGTGTTACATCATACTCAAATCGCCTCACAGCATATCGATCAACTCGCTCCAAACATCACGATCGGCTTACGTCTACAAGCGTTAGCGTGGCAGACTGTTGCCTATGACACTTTACGGAACTCTGCCACAGCACGCCAATTTGAAGCGGCCACCCAAGCGCATTTCAACACGATGAAGATCGGGCCTTCTTATACCTATTATGATGCCATGTGCGCTTATTATGAAAGCAACGGGCGTTATCAAGAGGCGCTTGCGTTGCGCGATCGTAACTTGTTAGGTCAACGCAATGCGACCAGCCCCTATCATCTGACAGAATGTCATCTCAAACGGATTCGCTTGTTAAAAAAGATGGGCCGTCCCTATCACGAAGATCAACAGCAATTTGAAAAATGGGCAGCCAAGCTCAAAAAACCTGAATATGCCTATGCCCGCTTGGCCGAAGCCGTCCAAGATCAGCATCTATTGGCAACCGGCGCACGGATTCTACGCCGTTGGTTTGGACAAGGGAAAACATGAGCTTAGAAGCCTCTCAACGCGCTTATGAATTGATCGATCTCGCGATCCAGTGTCGTGAGTCCGATCCGGATCTGGCCATTGCCTATTTAGAGCAAGGTCGCCCTCTGGCCGAAAAGCTGGATGATCCCTGTTTGTTGATGCGTTATGACAAATGGATGGGCAATGTGCTGTTATACTATCGCGGAGATTACCGCAAAGCGTTAGATTATCTGGTACGGGCGACGGTAGAAGCGCGCAAGCCGCGTTACGTGCGTTGTAATGAACGAAATAGCGTGCTGCGTTTGTTGGCTGACGCTTATCTGTACCAAGATCCGATCGGCTATGCCGATCAGATCCGTCAAACCAACGATATGATGGAGCGAGAACTCAATTTACATCATGATCTCTGGTGTTTGGTGCAATGGGCGCGGGCCTACTTAGAATTGATCCGCGGGGATCTAGACGCGGCCTTAAGCGAGTCGATGGTCTATATGGAGCGTTGTGAGCAGAGTTATAGTGATTTTCGGTTGGCCGATGCCCATGCGTTACTGTGTGAAGTCTATTTTTACCGCGGTGAGGTGGACGAAATACGACGTTATGCCGAGTCCGGTGAAGCTTATGCCCAAGATCGGCATGATACACAAGGCTGGCACTTAGAGATGATCGCTTGGCAAGCCTATTGCGCGCAACATCGCGCAGATCTGGTGGAATCGAGGCGCTTGCATCAAAAGACTTTATTGATCTTGGCACGCATGAAGGCGACTCCATCGATCCCGTTTTACACGGCGTTATGTCACTATCATGAATTACGTGGAGAGTTGGCGCTCGCTTTAGAATGGCGGGATCGGCAATTGAATGAGGTGGTGAACACGGGTAGCCCTTACGTGATCAGTGAGGTGCGCCTTGAACGTTTAAAATTAAAGCGACAATTAGGGTTAGATCTCGCCGAAGAGTTAGCGGCAACACGGACGATCGCCGCACAACTGATCAAGCCAGATTATTTTTACGCTCGTTTAAAACAGGTAATTGAGAGATGACTTATCAACACGCCAAACGCCTTTTTGATGAAGCGATGACTTATCGTAATACCGATCCTGAACGCGCTATCCGCATGTTGCAAGAGGGGCGCACGATCGCCGAAAGTTTACAAGACCCGTGTTTTGTCATCAGTTTTGACGATTACATCGGCAATATTTTGTTACATCACTGTGGCGATTACGATCGGGCAATTGATTACCTGATGAAAAGCCTGTTAGAGGCCCGCAAGCCCAAATACGACAAATGTGAGGAACGCGGCTCGATTTATATGTTTGTGAGCAATGCGTTTATGATCTACGATCCGGTGGGTTATGAGGCCCAAGTGCGCGAGGCACTCGATCTGGTGGATCATGCCATGCGCCTTGATCAAGATGCGTGGTGTTTGGTGAAAGGGATGCAGGGTTATTTAGAATTTGCGTTGCGGCGCTTTGAGCAGGCGTTGGCGTTAGGCATGGCATACTTAAATCGCTGTGAGACCTATCGCGGCACATTTCGGCTCTCGCACGCACATATCTTCTTATGTCGAGTCTATCTCGAATTAGGGGATGACGAAAAGGCGCAACAACACGCCGAATTGAGTGAATATTACGCCTTGCGCGCCTTAGAAACCGAACGCTATCTCATGGAAGCGTGGGCGATTCAAGCTTATTTTGCGCGTCGTCAAGGGGATGAACCGAAAGCGCAACGGTTCTATGCGCGTTGTTTACAGCAATGGACGCGCATCCAATCAAAATTGACCTTCGCGATCTATGAGTCGCTTTATCGGTTTCATGAGCAAGGCGGCCAATATGCACAGGCCCTCAAACTAAGCGAACAACACATCGCCCAAGAGCAGATCGGCACAACCCCATTTTTGTTAAGTGAGGTGTATTTGCGGCGGATCACCTTGCTTAAAGCGGCGAGTTTGCCCTATGACGATGAATATCAGCAAGCATATACGATCGCGGCGAAATTTCAGCAACCGGAGCAATTCCGTGTGCGCTTAGCGCAAGTTGTCGCCTCCTAAAACGTTGTTTTGTGCAATAATTTCGATAATAATTGTCTTTTCTGGGCTTATCGATAGGATCAAGTCGATGTTGCGGGTGCTATTTTTGATCGATACGATGCAAATGGGCGGGGCGGAACGTATCACCGCTCAACTGTTACCGGGGTTTGATCGGATTCAACCGTTGCTCTGTACCTTGCAACCGCGCCGGGATAGCCCACTCACAACCCAACTCCAGGCGATCCCCCGTTTTGACCTTGGGGCGCGTCGCTTGCTTGACCCGATCGCCTTCATGCGCTTGCTACAATTGCTTCGCACACAACAGATCGATCTCATCCACGCGCAGCTCCAAGATGCGACCATTTTTGCAGCGTTAGCCGGCCGTTTGACCGGGCTTCCTGTCGTGATCACCCGCCATTTGATCGGCGACGATACCGCGACTCCGCGTAAACGTTGGCGTAATCAACTCGAACAGGCGGCGATCCGTTGGGGGGTGACGCGCCTGATCTGTGTGTCGGATGCTGCCCGCGATCATTACGCCCAATTAACCGGCCTTCCGTCCGATCGGTTTATCACGATCTACAATGGCATCGATCTCACGCCCTATAACACACCCAGCGATCGATCTCGCTTGCGCGCCGATTTAGGACTCGATCCACAAGCCTTGATTGTGACGATGGTCGGTGTGATGCGCCCCGGCAAAGGCCATGAGATCGCGATACGTGCGGCCGAAGCACTGCCCACTCTGCATTTTCTCTTGGTCGGTGACGGAGAACGTCGCGCTGATTTAGAGGCGCACGCCCCGCCCAACGTGCGCTTTTTGGGACAACGCCTAGACATCCCGCAGATCTGGCGCGCTTCGGACATCGCGATCTTGCCGTCGGAGAGCGAGGCCTTGCCCACCGTGTTGATCGAAGCCGGTGCGGCCGCACTCCCAACAATCGCGACTCGCGTCGGTGGGATCGCGGAAGTGGTGATCGACGGCGAAACCGGACTCTTGATCCCACCCAAAGATCCCGCCGCCTTGATCACCGCGATTCAAACATTGATTCAACGGCCCGACTTGCGCCTAAGCATGGGAGGACGGGCCGCCGATTGGGTGCGAGAACGCTTTACACTGGACGGTCAGAGGGCTGCGTTGAGTGCGCTGTACGCGGCAGTAAGCGCTCCAAAGCCCGGATCATCTTCAGGCTAAAGGTGGCCCAAGAATAGCGCGTTTCGGTCAAATAGCGGTTATGGGCCCCCATGCGTGCCGCGCCTTCGGGATCGTTGAGGATCGCGATCACCGCATCCGCCAACGCGTGATCGTCATCGGGTGAGACCAGATAGCCATTTTGACCGTTTTCAACCACGTCTGGCAATCCACCCACGGCCGTAGCGACCACTGGTTTTCCGAACAGGTAAGCGATCTTCAACGCACCGCTTTGGGTGACATGATGATAGGGGTACACCGCCACCTCGGCCACTTCCATAAAGGCCCGCACTGACTCATTCGGGACATAGCCAAAATGCCAGATCACTTGATCCCCGATTCCGACCTCTTGGGCCAATTGTTGCAGGCGTTCCGGTTCAGCGTCTTTACCCGCGTACCCCACGATCATCAGGCGCGCATCGGTCGCTTGATAGATGATCGGAAACGCCCGGATCAAGTTTTCGACCCCTTTATACTTGTTGATCGTGCCGAAAAACAACACGATCGGACGTTCATCCAAGAGTCCATACATCGCACGCAAGTCCGCTGCGCTTAGGTTGGGGGTGATCTCCGCCAACAAGGTCATCGGCGGTAACGCCATTTCGTGAACCCGATCCGGCGGGATCTGATACATCGCGAGGAACAGTTCATAATTGATCCGGTCATGCACAAACAGCGCATCAAACTTCTGATAGATCCGGCGATAGGTATCGACATAGCGCGATTCATCTAAGGTGACGGATGCGCCGGGGTTATGATTGAACATGCGGACATCATGCACCACCGCCGCCAACTTAACCCCGAAGCGCTTGAGGATCGCAATAAAATAGCGTTCCAACGAAAACCGAATGATCCCCAACAACACAATATCCGGTTTATCGCGTAATACGATCCACACCGCGCAGATCCATGCGAACACAAATTGTATCCCGCGCCAGATCCGCCGGAGGTTGTGTAACAGACGATAGCGGGTTTGATGACGATGCGGATCCCACATCGGTAAGATCGGCCGCACTGTAAAGTGATGCGGCAAATCGGCTAATTCATAAGTGGTAGCGGTCAACAATTCGACGGTCACGCCTTGTTCAGCCAACGATTGGCAAAGGTGATAGACATACTGAGGCATCGCACCCTTGCCGGAAAATTCAATCGCGGTGATACGCATAGCAAATCCTCATAAAATTTCGGATAAATTCATTACAATGTAAATTGTATAATAGATGAGAATGGATGCGATGAGTAACCCCTCAGAAAAAATGGCTTATCTGGTGAGCAAATTCCCCACGCTAACCGAGACGTTTATCCTACGCGAGATCGTGGCCTTAGAGCGACTCGGCGTAGCGATCCAGATCTACACGATTCGGCGCGAAAATCCAGAGGTGATCCATGATGAGGCCCGCCCTTACCTTGATGATTTACGAACTGTGCATTCATTCGCATTGCCCACGCTTGGGGCGAATCTGATCGCGTTGCTCCGCAATCCGTTTTTATACATCACCTTGATCGCCTTGACGATCCGTGAATTATGGGGATGTTGGCATTTATTTTTACGCGATCTGTATCTTTTTCCGCGGGCGGTTGCCTTTGCGGAATGGATGCGCCGCGATCAGATCACCCATATTCATGCCCATTGGGCCACACATACCGCTTATATGGCCTATATCATCCACCGTTTGACCGACATTCCGTATAGTTTCACCGCGCACGCCCATGATCTCTATATCCGCAAAGCGATGTTGTGCCACAAAGTACGGGCAGCGAAATTTGTGGCTACCATTAGCCAATTTAACATTGAAGAATTGACGCGAGATTGTGGTGAAGCGATGCGATCTCAGCTTCAGGTGGTACGTTGTGGCGTATTACCCGAACATCTGGACGTGCCACGCCGTTCTGATCCCGCTCAACTGTTGACGATCCTCACGATCGCCAGTTTACGCGATTACAAAGGGCTTGAATATGCGATCCGTGCCGCCGCCCTCTTAGCGGATTCACTGGATTTTCGCTGGTGGGTGGTCGGCACGGGGCCGGATCGAGACTCCCTGCAAAGACAAATTGACGCGGCAGGCCTGCATGATCGCTTTCAGTTGATCGGGGGGCGGTCTGAGCAAGCGATCCGCGATCTGTTAAGTGAGGCGGATCTGTGTGTGATGTCGAGTGTGATCATGCCTGATCGTCGAATGGAGGGGATTCCGGTCTCGCTCATGGAATCGTTAGCGGCCGGTGTACCGACGATCGCCACGCGGATCAGCGGGATTCCCGAATTGGTGATCGACGGGGTGACGGGGCGACTTGTCCCCGAACGTGATCCCGAAGCCTTGGCCGATGCGATCCGCGCTTATTGTGCCGATCGATCCGCTTGGCAACCGATGATCGAAGCGGGCAAGGCGCATATTGAGCGAGAATTTATGGTTGATCACAACGCGGCTCGGTTACAAGAGTTGTTTGCGAGATCGAAAACAGCGTCATCGTCTAAAACGTAACAAATGTTACGCTTTTTCCGCGCATCTGGGCTATGCTTGCCACTTAAGCGAGGATGTTTATGAGGATCGGCGCATGTCACAGTTTATTTTAACGTTTCAGGTGTTGTTACTGACACCTGTCCTCATTCAATCTAACGATTGACCTTTCGTCATTGAAAAAGATTCACATTCATGGTTGTTGTTGTCGTCATGACGGGATCGCGTGATCGATCGTCTTAAAGCGTGCGACCCTTTATCCGACAAGTTGTGACTTTACGGAAAGGGATTTTTAGGGCTATAGTAGCTTACTTGCGTTATTTTCATCGCGGGGTGTGCTATAATCCCGCGTGCGCTTGTCCGATCGATGAGGAGTAATCTGCTCGTGTTAAGCCCATTAGATTATTTTTTTGGCTTATTCTCGCTTGACATCGGGATCGATCTCGGTACAGCGAATACGTTGGTGAGTGTGCGTGGCAAAGGCATTGTGATCAACGAACCTTCGTTTGTAGCGATCGAAAAACGAAGCGGTGAACCGTTGGAAGTGGGCGCGCGCGCCAAAGAAATGTGGAGCAAAAACCCGAAAAATGTGATGATCGTGCGCCCTTTGCGGGACGGCGTGATCAGCGATTATGATACCACATTTAAGATGTTGGATTATTTGATCCGCAAAGCGCATGAACAAACCTGGGTGCCGATCCCGCGTCCGCGGGTGGTGGTAGGGATTCCGAGTGGTGTCACTGAAGTGGAAAAACGCGCTGTGTATACCGCGGCCTTAGAGGCCGGCGCACGCGATGTCTTTTTGATCGAAGAACCGATCGCCGCGGCAGTGGGTGCGGGCTTACCCGTCTTAGAGACGCGCGGTAGCATGATCATTGATATTGGTGGGGGAACGACCGAAGTCGCCTTGTTTTCGTTAGGTGGGATCGTGATCAGCCGTTCGATCCGGGTGGCTGGTGATGAAATGGACGAGGACATCGTGCAGTATATGCGAACCAAACATAACTTGCTGATTGGTGAGCCGACTGCCGAAAAGGTCAAAATGGAGATCGGATCAGCTTATCCATTGCCCCAAGAACGCATCATGCCGATCAAAGGGCGCAACTTGATTACCGGCTTGCCTGCGGTGGTTGAGGTGAGTTCAATCGAGATTCGCGAAGCGTTAAGCGGTTCAGTGAACATCTTGATCGATACGGTCAAAGATGCGTTGGATGACACCCCTCCGGAACTGATCGCGGATCTGATGGAAAGTGGGATCTGGATGGCGGGCGGCGGGAGCTTACTCAAAGGGATCGCGCAGCGCATCCAAGAGGAAGTCAATATCAAGGTGCGCTTGGCCGAAGATCCGTTAACCTGTGTGGCACGAGGGGCGAGTCGGATCTTGGAAGATTATAACAACTTGCGCCGCTTACTGGTGGGTTTACATCGCGGTAGCACTCATCACTAAGGAGCAGTTCCATGCAGATCCAGAGCTTAAACAACCCCTTTTGGCAGATCGGCGTAGCGCCTTCCACAGGCGGTGCGTTGATCTATGGTCGGATCGCGCATCAAGGCCACTGGTTAGACTTTTTACGCCCAACTGCACCGGCCGATTACGCCTCGGTCAGCAAATGTGCGAGTTTTCCGTTGATCCCGTGGTCAAATCGTTTAAAAAACGCGCAATTCATCTTTGAAGGTGTGGTCTATTCCTTGCGTCCTACCAATCCGGATGGCACAGCGGTTCATGGTGTGGGGCGCTATCATCCTTGGACAATTGCCGATGTTGATGAGCGCTCAATTACCTTGCATTTTGACTCGCGGCAAGTGTCCGATCCTAATTTCCCGTTTCAGTTCACCGCTAAGCAAATTTATCACTTAGACGGCCCGCGCTTCACCATTACCTTGCAACTCACCAATGTGGACTCACATCGGATGCCCGCGGGCTTTGGTCATCATCCGTATTTTCAGCGCACGATCGGCGATTTAGGCCCAGTTGCGATCCAACTGCCCTATCACGCCTATTTTCCGTTAGAACAAGGCATTCCGATCGGCGCATCGCTCCCCGTAGATCCGACGCGGGATTATCGTCAATTACGCCCCTTGACCGTGGATCCCTTAGATGAGTGTTTGACACAACGTGAGGATCAAGCCGCAATCTGGTTTCAGTATGGCGATCGGCGGATTCAAATGCAGGCCGATCCGGTGTATCAACATCTGCTCCTCTTTACGCCCGCGGACAAGGGGTTTTTTGCGATCGAACCCGTGAGTAATGCCAATAACGGCTTTAATCTCTTGGCACAAGGCGCACCGCATCATGGCGTGGTGATCTTAAACCCCGATGAAAGCCTGAGCGGCGCGATCACCCTTGAGCAGATCGTTTAAGTTTGTTGAAGATATGTTGAAGGTAAATTTTTTCACGACTTCCGGCCTATCAATTGCTTATAAAACGGGATCTTTATATAATGAGAAACCAATGATAGTATATGGGAAGTCAATAAGATGCCTGCCGAAATTACCTGGTATTACCCGCAACGCTTGGTGTACGAACGCTTCTACGGGGTGATCACCCTTGAGGAGTTAGATGAGATCCAAAATCGTTTTGTTGATCACCTAGTAAATGGGATCGCCCCAGTTCACACAATCATCGATTTTCGTGAAGTGACCGATTATCCACGTAACCTGATGGAGATCCGACGGGTGTTACATACCACCGACACCGGAAAATTGGGTTGGGTGATCATCATCAACCAAAACGGCTTGTTACAATTTTTAGTCACGGTGTTAACCCAAACGGTGTTACGCGGATCGCATTTTTTGATCGTAGCTGACTTTGAAAGCGCATTGGCCAAGATCCATAAGGTCGCGCCCGATCTCGTGATCCATTAACACGCTACCTATCGAAAGATCATTTTGCGATCATTTGCGATTTATTCACATCCAGCACAATCGGTTATACTGGTTGTAATGATGTGGATCATGAGATGATACTATTGGATCACAAGACCTTTCCCTTAGATGATGATCGCTTTTACACCGATAGCGCTACTTGGCTGATCCCAGAGCGGATCGATCGTCCGGAATTGTTGGATTTAGGGGTCGGATCTCCAGAAGAAGTGCGTCGCTGTTTAGCGGACTTGGGGCGGATCAACCGCTATTTAGGGGGGATCACGGGGATCACCGATCACCTTTACCCACGCTTAAAACAACGCGCTCAACCGGCCACCGTGGTGGATTTAGGCGCGGGCGCAGGTCAGATCAGCGCGGCGATCGCCCGTTGGGCGCAATCGCAAGCGTTAACGGTGAGGGTGATCGCGTTGGATCTTTCGGCGCGCAACTTAGCGATCGCCTCTGAACAACTTGATCGCTTACCCAATGCGTTCGCTTTACAGGGGGATGTACATCAGCTTCCTTTAGCAGAACGAGGCGCGGATTATGTGATATCTTCGCTGTTTTTACATCATTTTAACCCGACGCAAGTGGTGAAGATCTTACGGGCAGCCTATGCTGCCTCACAACGCGGGATCATCATGAACGATCTGGTGCGTGGGTGGTTGCCGTGGGTGGCGTTTCAATGTGTGCAACCGATCTTCGCACGGAGTTATCTCACCCGCCATGATGGAGCGCTCTCGGTTCGGCGCGCTTATACCCCGCAAGAACTGTATAAACTGGCCTTAGCCGCCCGTATCCCTAACCCTAAGGTCTACAGCTACTTTCCATGGCGGATGACCTTGGTAGCTGAACGATGAACCCCGCATCGGTGATTGTGATCGGGGGTGGATTAGCGGGATCTAGTGCTGCGATTTACCTAGCGCGTTTAGGGTGGACAGTCACCCTGATGGAACGGCGCGCCTATCCTCATCACAAGGTCTGTGGTGAATTTTTATCACCGGAATGCGTGCCTCTCTTAAGAGAAATGGGTGTATGGGACACGATCGCGCAAGCGATGCCAGCTACGATCACCCGTGCTCGGATCACCGCGCCCGATGGCCTATGCTGGGAAGGGGATTTACCAGGTACCGCGATTGGCTTCAGTCGCTATCGCTTGGATCACCTCTTGATCCAGACGGCACAATCCGCCGGAGTTCAGGTGATCACCGAGACCCCTGTGAAAGCCATTCATGGGAACTTGGTGAACGGTTTTCAGGTGGAAACCCATCAAGCCCATTGGCCGGCCCAAGTGGTGATCGGGGCGTATGGCAAGCGGAGCGGCTTAGATCGCACTTTAGCGCGGCCATTTTTAACGCGCTCCCACCCCTATATCGCGATCAAAGCGCACTTTAGCGGTGATGCGATCCCCCACCGTGTGGAACTGCACGGATTTACCGGAGGGTATTGTGGGATTTCAGAGATCGAAGGTGGGCAGGTCAATTTGTGCTTATTGGCGCGTTTAAGTGCGTTTCAAGCGCATGGAGAGACGATCGATCGCTTTATAACATGGATGCAGACGCAAAACCCGTATCTGGCCCTATGGCTACGCACCGCGCATCGGGTGAGCGAGTGGGTGAGTATCGCACAAATTCCGTTTGTCCCAAAGGCAGCAATTGAACACGATGTGCTGATGAGCGGGGATGCCGCAGGTTTGATCGCGCCCCTTGCGGGTGACGGAATGGGCATGGCGTTGAGTGGAGGCAAGTTGATCGCACAGCATCTCGATCGCTATTTGCGGGGTGAATGGGACGCTGACACGCTGCGACAACGCTATCACGCCGCATGGAATCGACAATTTTCCCCGCGTTTGTGGTGGGGCCGACGTTTGCAGGCGGTGATGTTTCGGCCGCACCTGTTGGGACTAGGGCTAAGGGTTATGCAAAGGTGGCCGGCTTTGGGATCGTTTTTTATTCGACAAACACGCCAGGAGGCTGTATGAGCCGGATCACTGCCTTACACAGCGCTGTCCCCGATCAACGCTATACACAAGCGGAAATTTGCGCGCAATTCCTCGCTTATCTGGATCAACCGCGTACCCGTGCAATTGAGACGATCTTTCAACGGGCCGGCGTTGGCACACGTTACAGCGTGATCGACGGCACGTACTATCAAATGGAGCGCACCACCGAAGACCGTAATAACGAGTATGTGCGTGAGGCGATCCCGTTGGCACAACAGGCGGTTTGTGCGGGGTTACGTGCAGCCAAGATCGCCCCGATCGCGATCGATGACCTGATCGCGGTCTCATGCACAGGTTGGACGATCCCCGGTCTTGACCTCCATTTGGCCGGGCGCTTGGGAATGCGGGCCGATCTTCGGCGTGCTTGCGTGTTAGGCATGGGCTGTTATGGAGCGTTTCCCGCGCTGTTACGGGCGCATGAAGCGGCCCGACAAGGGCGACGCGCCTTGGTGGTGTGTGTCGAATTGTGTTCACTGCATCTGCAATTGGATCAATCGTTTGAAAATATCGTCTCGTCGGCGTTGTTTGCAGACGGGGCTGCGATGGCCATAGTAGACGGCACAGCCAACGCACAAGGCCCAGAGATCCTTGATTTTTCCACCCATTGCGATTATACGACTTTAGACCATATGTCATTTCAATTGACCGATCACGGTTTTCGGATGTATCTGTCTAGTTATGTGCCGGAATTGCTATCGGCACAGGTGCGTCCGTTCATCGAACGGTTTTTAACCCAACACGAGTTGACGATCGATCAAGTGCGTCATTGGGGGATTCACCCCGGTAGCGCGAAAATTGTGCAATCGGTGGGCGATCAATTGGGCCTAAGCGCCGAACAAACCACCTACTCTTATCAGATCCTACAGGAATACGGTAATATGTCATCCGCGACGATCCTGTTTGTGTTAGAACGGCTTCAAACCATCGCACGCCCACAATCCGGGGATTACGGGGTGTTGATGGCCTTTGGGCCGGGTCTGACGATGGAAGCGCTCTTGATGCGTTGGCCTTAGCGCTTTTGGAGCGGTTACCCCTATATCTCATCTGGTTGGTGATTTTTTAAAAAGACTCTATACTGATGATGTCCGATTAAAAAATCCGGTGTCTTATGCGAACATCACAAAACCGTCAAATCAAGGCTAGGCTGGGTCACCCAAGTGCTAAAAGTTCTGAAAGTGATCCAGCTCACCTCAATAGCCCATCAACGCCCTTGACCCCACAACTCATGCGTCAACTACAAACCACTCACGGGAATCAATATTTGATGCGTCTGATGCGTTCGCAATCGGTACAACGTTCAACCTCAACTGGTGATTCGTTACCAGATGACCTAAGACACAGCGTAGAAGGATTATCGGGTGTGGCGATGGATGATGTGCAAGTGCATTATGATTCTCCGCGTCCGCGTGAAGTGCAGGCCTTAGCCTATACACAAGGATCAGATATTCACATTGGGCCGGGTCAAGAAAAACATTTGCCGCATGAAGCATGGCACGCTGTCCAACAAAAACGAGGCGAAGTGAAGCCTACGATGCAGTTGCAGGGACAAGATATTGATGCAAGCTCATCCTTAGAGCGAGAAGCAGATGTGATGGGACAAAAAGCGGTACAACGTCAAGTTGATGTAACCTCCATGCCAACTTTAACCCGTAAACGTCCGGTTGGAAAAACGATTCAACGGGTTTGGGATGCTCCGAAAGAGGTGCGACTGACCGCGATCTTAAATATCCTAAAGGCTGCCCGGGATTGGTCAAAAGGACAAAATTTGTCACCACAACAAGAAGAATTTTTTGCCGGATTACAAGGGAGTCTGTTAGATCCCGATCTGCGCGATGCTCTACGGAATGACCTAAACGAGACACTTCAAAGTGGGGATGTGTTTAACTTTAACCAGATTGCAAGCCGTTTATATAGCATCGTTAGAGAAGCTATTGGAACGGTGGAAGATGTTGATGATGGTTCCATGTTGACAGACGGGCATAGCGATGATGAACACGGCGATGCCCCAGAAGAAGCGGTCGAATGGGATGAATTAGCCCTAGATGAATTTGAAAGCACAACGGATCCGACCCTGATCGCTGTTTTTATTAATCTGATTAAACATCACAGTATCAATTTAACGGGTTACTCAAAAGAAGAGATCACAGAAAAGTATGAAACATGGTATCAAAGTGGTGTTTACACGCGGAGTATGTTTAAAAATCTGTTCCCCGCAAAAACCCTTAAAAAAGAGGATACGCTACAACGCGCCCGTACTCCCAACACCACCAGCGAACAAGATGCGTACACCTCTTCCAATTTTGGGCCATTTAAAAAGGTGATTTATAAACGCGATGGCAAAGGCAATATCGACTTTGCAAAACCGCTTAAATTTAAAGCATGGTCAAACCCGATTAAGTCCAGTAGTGTGGTAGAGCTTAGCACCGGGTCAAAGAGTAAAGCCTATGGCATTATGAAAAATGGCACAAAAGTAAAACTAGCGGGTGCATCACGCGCTCAACATTTCGCGATTGCGAATCGAATCAAGAAAATTGACGGTTCAGGAAGTCCCGCGGGTTGGACATGGCATCATCTGACTCCAACTTACAAAATGCACCTTGTGGATCGCGTAGTACATCAGAAACATGGACACAACGGCGGGTTTTTACTCTGGAAGTAAGGGATAGGGGAGGATCGTATGTTGGATGTTCAGACCTTTCGTTATAACGGTGGGCTAGGGTGGTATGAAACTCGTATTCAACTCCACAATGCAACGCTAAATTTGAATGTGGTCAAAGGCGAAAACGAGGATTTTACCGCTCTAAATCAACGCATCCATACGGCTGTCACTTGGGTGGATCAACAATACGATCAGATCTTACAATTTTGTGTGGATCAATTGTTGGCCTTAAAAAATCAGGAATGGGTGAATGGCTCTGAAGAGCGCGTGACTGAGCAGATGTTTAAGCTGGCGATGGAATTAGAAGTCCTGACGCTACTAGAGGATGGCAGCTTAGGCATCGCTTTTGGAGCCGGTGAGTTGTTTTGGGGGCATAATATCGTCGTTGACATCGACCCACACTATCAACTCACCGCTGTAGACATTATCGGATAGGGTTGGACAAGCGCATCCTAACGACAAGGTTGGGTCAAGGTCGACCAATCGAAGCCGATCACCTGATCCCCTAGGATCATCCGTAAAATTTGATCCTCCGCTAAAGTGGCCCATACCGATGCCCCTCGGTAAATCTGTAAAGCGCTGCATAATTGTCCGGTTAAACTCATCACCGCCATTTGTCCGTCGGTGCTGGTCAGTAAGAGATAATCAGCGATCGGCGTAAGAGTCGCTTTCCCATTGACACTCAACGGGATCGCCCATGAGTGATCCGGCGCATGAAGTTGTACCCCGTCAAAGGTATAAGCTGCACCGTCAGCGGTGATCGCAACGGCATTCGCATCGGTGATCGCGATCGACTCTTCATTCAGCAAACTCCATAACCCAGCGGAATCGACACGCCATAACCCCCCCCGCCCATACACAGCGAGATCACCGTCTGGCAAGGTGGCAAAACTAGCCATGCCACGCATCGCCGCGGAGACTTGAAGTTGCCCATTGTGATCGATCAACCAAAGATCTTGATCTTGCGAAAGTAGGGCGATCCAATCCGCTGAAACATGCACACGGGCGATCACCGGAAGATCCGTTAAACGCCAAATAATCGTTTGGCGATCAGCATCTAACGCGATCAAGGTGTCATCTTCGGTCTGAAATACCCAATTTTCACCGACTAAAAAGGGATCGGGACGTAAATTAATCTCTGGGATCTGCCATGAGCGGGTGATCTGACCCTCGTAATCGATTAAGGTGATCGTGCCGTCCCGATAAACGACCATCGGTTGACCTTGATAAGGCAACACTGCGACGATCGGTTCAGTTTGAGCGATGCGCCACAAGACGCGGCCGTCATACGTGGCCATGCGGAGCGTTCCACCATCGCGATACATCAGGCTTTGATCCTCTAATTGTAACGGCGGCGCGTTAAATCCCGTCGGATCAGTTAAGATCAAGCGCCAACGATAGGCGGGATGTGTCCATGCTTGCCGATTGATGATAAATTTAGAGGGTGAGCGCCATCCTTCATCGTAAGGGTTGACCCATGAATAACCCGGGCCAGGGTTATCGGGGCCCGCCAATTTGATCTCAAAATGCAGATGTGGCGCGGGACGGGCATCTCCGATCACGCCGATCACTTGGCCCAACTCCACGCAACTAAGCCGAGTCGGAAATTTCACCGAGTCGCTTTCGACGATATGGCCATATTGACTATAAACCACCGATCCATCTTCAAACGTGTGTTCGATAATCACCACGCCTCCATCACGCCCCCAACCTAAGGGATAAGCATAGGTGACGCGGCCGGCGGCAATGGCGCGAATCGGTTGGCCAAAGGTGGAGTCGGGATCGATAAACCAGTCTTCACCCGTATGATAGCGCCCTTGATGTCGTCCACTGGGGACACCAAAGTCTTGGGCTAAACGATAAGCAGCGCGATCAAACGGATAATCAACTTGTTCGGCCAACGGGCATTGCGATTGTGCCTGTATATCCGCTGGAACAATACCCAAAGTGGTCAACACCAGCAACGCCAGTAACGCTAAAGGTAAACGGTTCATCACGCATCTATCCGCATCGCTCATTTTCAGAAAACGGGTGTTAAAAATAACGCTAGGTAAACAGCACCCCTTGGTATGGCACTGAAAACCACTCACTGGTTGTACTCAAGGCAGCCTCAAATTCGGCACGCGGGACACGCCATTGATGCCCCTCGTTGCGACGATCACCATACCAATCAGGGTCATTCAAGATGATCTCACGGTCATTAAATCCGACTGCGACCACAAAATGCCCACCGGCAAACCGCTGATTTTGTCGTTGAGTCAATTTAGCATATAACACCAGACAAATCGCCGGCCGTCCAGCCCGGATCTCCGTTTCGAGTCGATCTAAGGTAAGGCGATTCGTCTTGCCGTCGGTGGTCATCGAACTAACTCCGTATTGTTGCGCTAAATTCCGCAAAGCGACCACACCAGCAAACCCCCGTTGACCGATCCCACTGGCTTGAGTCAATTCATCGACCGTCAAATTTGCGGGATCGGGTTGCCCCTTGCGAATCCGATCCCACCCGACCACCATTCGCACACAGGCCGGCCCACAATCATTCCGCCCATAGCGGGCCGTCGCATCTTCTTGCGAGTAATAAGGCACAGACACGATCACTTCATTGCCCGATGCAGCATGGGTCGCAGTGACTAAGGCGGCCGATTGTGAGACCGTTTGCGCTGAAGTGGGGGCGATCGTCACCGTTTGCGGAGGTTGATACGTCCAATGAGCGGCCGTCGTCCATAACGGATCTTTGAGCTCTTGCCATGTCCACAAGGCGGCCGTAGAAAATTTTAAGGTGGTGCAAGCGTTGAGAAATTCTTCAATCTGATATGGGCGCGCCGTCCAATAAGCCCGTTGTGATCCGACCGCTTGCTCTCCGGCGATCACCGCGACCGGAATCAGCTCTTTTTGGGGAAAATTGAGGCTATACGCTTCATGAATGTTCTGCAAATTGAGCGCTAGATCCCCGTTAGCCGTATTTAGCGCAATCTGTGGCATCAAGACCGCGCACACCTGACTGAACTCTGCTAAAGGAAAATCGGCGTGAGCGGGACTCGCGCTGATCGCAAAAGTGGGCGGCCGGTTGCTATAAGCCTGCTCTAAAGTCTGCACATAGCGTAAAGCGTTTTGTCGATTCCACCGACTGGCCGCATGATCGGTATAGATCACCCCGCGGTTTAACCCCAACTCCTTAAGCCGTTGGGTGAAGCGTTGCGCTTGCGCGATCGGATCGCCTTGTCCATAAGCGGCCGCCCATCCCCAGACGGTGATACCCGCCGCACTTAAGCTCTTGATTGCATCTTTGATCAGGGTATCGGTTGCCGGATAAGGACGATCACCATCGGCAATCTGAATCAAGGTGTGTTGAATTTGCGCCTCTTGTGCGCTCGTCACCAAGGCGCTAATCGACGGACTCACCCGCTCAATCCCGCGCAAATAATAGGCTTTTTGAATAGTAGACATGATCGATCTCCGTGCTGAACATGCCTACTATAACACGCGCTTAGGTTTTGAGCAGATCTTCTACTTCAGCGACCATCGTCACCGGTAGCTTACACATAAAATGCTCACACACATACACGGTAGGCTGATGACCCCGCATCATCCGATAACTTAACAACGGGATCGGATGCTCTCCGTCCATGTTTTCGGCGGTTAACGCCCGGATCACGTTCGGACGATACGCGGTATTCACCGCGTCTAACAACAATTGGGTGGTCTCTAACGCCGGATCACCGACGATCGCCACCTCTTTAACCCCCGCCGCGATCAATTCGATCGCGCCAGCAGATTCAGCAAAGGCTTGTGGATATTGTTGGATCGCATTCACCAGCAGTTGTAAACCCCCGCGGGCCGCCTCATCATAGCGTGGATCGCCTGTGTAAGCGCTTAGTTGAACGAACACTTTAGCGATCATGCCATTGCCAGACGGGATCGCGTTGTCTTGTACCCCCCGTGGCCGCACAATGAGCTTTTCGTGATCGTCGCTCACATCGTAAAAACCGCCTTCTTCAGTGCCAAAATGCGCCAATACCCGATCCGCTAACTTTCGGGCTATCGAGAACCATTGCGGATCAAAGGTCAATTGATACAATTCGATCAAGGCATCGATCAGCATGGCGTAATCTTCTAAATACCCGTTGAGTTTGCTGTGGCCGTTTTTATGGGTGCGATACAAGCGATCTTCATCGTGGATCATCGCCGTTACCAAGAAGTGGCCCGCCCGCTCCGCCGCGAGACGATAATCCGCCCGCTTTAAGACTCGCGCCGCTTCGGCCAAGCTCGCTAACATCAAACCATTCCATGCGGTGAGAATCTTGTCGTCAAGTCCGGGATGAACCCGTTGTGAACGCGCCGCAAATAAGCGATCTTTGATCGTGATGATCCGACTCAGTAGCTCATCTACACTCAAACCGAGTCGTTTAGCGATCACATCATCGGTGTTGGGACGATACAGGATATTATGGCCCTCAAAGTTGCCGCGTTCGCTCATACCCCAATATTCGATCGCGATTTGTGCGTCCGCTTGTCCGACGATCTGCTCAATTTCGGCGATCGACCACACAAAGAATTTACCTTCTTCGCCTTCGCTATCGGCATCCGTCGCGCTGTAAAAACCGCCTTCGGGTGCGGTCATCTCACGCAAGATATAATCGTAGATCTCCTCCGCGATCTGTCGGAAAAAATCGTTACCGGTGATCTGCCACGCATGAAGATAAACCCGGCTTAATTGTGCATTGTCGTAAAGCATCTTCTCAAAGTGTGGCACTAACCAGATCGCATCTACGCTATAACGTGCGAAACCTCCGCCTAATTGATCGTAGATCCCGCCCCGCGCCATGCGATCTAAGGTGTGGGTGACGACTTGCAACAATTGTGGATCTCGGTTGCGTGCATAGACCCGCAATAAGAACTCTAGGTTCATCGGTTGCGGGAACTTGGGCGCACCGCCGAAACCGCCATGTGTGCGATCAAAATTGCGGATCATTTGGGCAGCGGCAGCATCGGTGAGCGTGATTCCTAGCGCGCTTTGATCCCCGCCGATGCCAAGGTGATCTCGTTCAAGGGCTTGTTTCAGTTGATCGGCCGCGTCTTCCACTTGGCCGCGCCGTTCGGTATAAGCTTCATGCACTCCCGATAACACTTGTCGAAAAGCGGGCATCCCGTAACGTGCTTCACGCGGGAAATAGGTACCGCCATAAAACGGCCGCCCGTCGGGTAACAGAAACACGGTCATCGGCCAGCCGCCGTGATGGGTCATCGCTTGCACCGCTTCCATATAGATCGCATCGACATCAGGGCGTTCTTCGCGATCCACTTTGATATTCACAAAATACTCGTTCATCATTTGCGCGGTGGGGTGATGCTCAAAACTTTCATGTTCCATCACATGACACCAATGGCAAGCGCTATAACCGACGCTTAACAA
This sequence comes from Anaerolineae bacterium, assembly GCA_025454525.1. GTDB lineage: Bacteria > Chloroflexota > Anaerolineae > Aggregatilineales > Phototrophicaceae > JALOOG01. Next base: position 24,412 of record JALOOG010000039.1, read on the forward strand.
AATCGGTTTATCTGCTTGGCGGGCCTTTTCAAACGCTTCTGCTCCCCACGGATACCAATCAACCGGATTATCCTTGTGTTGTAGCAGATAGGGTGAGGTTTCATCAGCGAGACGATTTGGCATGATCTGGTTTCCTTTGCGCTTTTTTTAAGCGACTATCCTACACGAAACCCCCGCATGAATCGCGAAATTTAACCGAATTATTAGAAGTAGCTTCATGAGGAAGGTTTCATGTCAATGGAATCATAGGACAGGGGAGCTAAAAAGTCGTCACAAACATGATGACTTTTTAGCCGATTCCGTTAGATCGCCTCAAAAAAATGTAACATGGTGATGATGCCCTTGTGGAACATCTCCATGATCACGTATTCGTTGGTGCTGTGTGCGCCGCCGCCTTTGTAACCGAAAGGCATCAACACAATGGTGCCATGCAGATGTTGTTGAAAGGCGGATACCACCGGAATACTACCGCCTTCACGCGAATACAATGGACGCACCCCCCAACCACGTAGATAAGCCTGTTCCACCGCCCGCATATACGGGTTATGCCGATCCAATAAGACCCCCGGTGATCCCGCGTCTAATAGATGTAATTCAATCTGAACGGTGGGCGGCGCTAACGATAACAGGTGTTGATGCACCCGATGATAAATCTTGGCTGGGTCTTGATCCGGTACGAGACGACAACTGATCTTGGCGTTCGCGTGCGCGGGTAACACGGTTTTAAAGCCATTGCCGGCGAATCCACCGCCGATCCCGTTGATCTCTAAGGTGGGACGCGCTCCGATCCGCTCATTTAGTGCAAAATCCGGATCACCCCATTTCAAGGGCGCATTGGCAACCGCCCGCCATTCCCGCTCAAACCATGAGGCACTCGCGCTCAATACTGCACGCTCTTCCTCACTTATAGGACGCACCTCATCATAAAAGCCGGGGACGATCACCCGCCCATGCGAATCATGACATTGTGTGAGGATCTGGGCCAAAGCGAGGATCGGGTTATGCACCGTGCCGCCAAAATGCCCACTATGCAGATCCCGTTGTGGGCCGGTGATCACCAATTCCATACTCACCAAACCGCGCAATCCATACACCAACATCGGTTGATGTGGATCGGGCATACTGCCGTCCGAAACCACGATCACATCCGCATGAAGCAGATCGGCATGTTCGCGGACAAAAGCAAAAATGTGTTCAGAACCGGACTCTTCTTCCCCTTCTAAAAGGATCTTGATATTGACGTTCGGGCGGCCGGATTGGATCAACGCTTCGATCGCCTTTAATTGGATGATCACATGGCTTTTACTGTCAACGGCCCCGCGGGCATAGAGTCGATCGCCGCGCTTGACCGGAATAAACGGATCGCTCTCCCACCCGTCCTCAATCGCCGCAGGTTGCACATCATAATGACCGTAGATCAACACAGTGGGAGCGGATTCATCCTCACTCTGATATTGCCCATAGACGATCGGTAAATAGGGGTCTTGCTGAAAAATTTGGGCATGGAGTCCGATCTGCTGGAGTTGTTCCGATAACCAATGGGCGGCGCGTTTAACATCGCTTTCGTGTTCCGGTAAGGTACTTACACTCGGAATTTTGAGCAGTTCGATCAACTCTTGTTCAAAACGGTCGGCGTGTTGGTGGAGATAATTGGTGTCCATAGATCCTCCTAGGCTCGTATCGATTGAACGAAGGTGTCTAGTGTACCGTTGATCGTTTGGCCGCGCTCAAAGTCATCTGGGGACATCACCGCCTGTAAACGGGGGATCAAACTTTCGATCCGGCGCAACGCATCGTCCCATGAGATGGTGTGCTGTCGGATAAACGCCGCTAAGCGCAACGCGCCGTCATAATCCCCACGCCGAAAACGCACCTCCGCGATCCCAGATAAGTGGCGTAATACCTGCATGGTGGACTCAACATGATAGGCGATCTCCACCGCCTCCACATAATAACGCTCCGCTTGTTCAAGGTCATCATGACGCAACGCGAGATCCCCCAACACATAGCGCAAGCCGGCCTCTCCCCACGGAAAATCGATGTTAGCCATGATCGCCCGCGCCCCGTTGAGATAGGAGTCGATCTGACTGAGATCACCGCGTTCTAGGGCGTTGGCCGCCAGAAAGATCTGTGACCAGATCATGCCTTCATCATCGCCCAAGTCTTGAAAATCGCGTAAGGTCTGTTCAAAACGAGCGGTGGATTCGTCATAATCCCCTTGAAAGTAGTAGATCCACGCGATGCTGTAGAGTGTCCAGGCCGCGCCACGCCGATCGCCGATCCGTTGATGAGCGATCAAGTTTTCCTCTAAGGCTTGGGCGGGTGGATAACGTCCCACTGAAAAACTCTCATCGTTGAGCGTATAGAGCAGATGATCATAAAACTCAATTAACCCTAACTGCTCCAGATAAGGCAGCATCTCCCGATGATACTCATGGGATTGATGATAATGGCCTAAGGTAAAGGCGTTTTCGGCCAACATACCCTTGACTAAGACCAAGCCCCAAGGGTTATCCAATTGCGTAAAGCGGGTGTGACTCTGGTTTAAAATTTCGCGGGCTTCGGAATAGCGTACCTCTAAATGTAGGATCATGCCCAACTGAAGTAAGCTGTAAGCGATGCCCCATGGATCGTTGATCAGCACGAAAAGTTGATGTGCCTCACGTACCAGATCTTGGGCGAATTGATTGGCGGGGTGTGCGCGTCCCGGACGTTTCGAGACCGCGCCTAATAACAACAGTGCTAACGCGGGGGGTTGATCCAAGGTGCGAAGCAAGGATAAACATTGTTCGATCTCGCGATCGATCACCGTGATATGGGTCAACGGAGCGCGGGTCAAAATGCGGAATGACCAAGCCGAAACATACAGGGAACGATGCGCCGGATCATCCGGTTCTAAGCGTTCTAACACATGATCCCAGAGGGCCACGATGTCGGTGTAACGGCTTCGCACGGCATAAAATAATGCCAACGGTTCGGCAATTTGCGCGATCCAATCAAAGCGATTGGTCTGGAGCGCATAATGCCACGCGGTGCGAATATTATCGATCTCCTTTTCGATCGCGTGGAGTGCCTCGATCATCAATGGGCCTTTGAGGTGTGGCAATTGTTGGGCCAAAAATTGCGCGTAATAAGCGGCGTGTCGTCCTAAGGTTTGAGCGCGTTCCGCCCCCATTAAGCGATGATCGGCGTATTGCCGGAGTAATTCGTGCATCTCAAAGCGATCGGTGCGGCGTAACAACGACTTATTGACCAGATCCAACAATTGATAGAGCGATGCGCCGGCCACAGCCCCCGCTGCCTCCAATCGAAAGCCGCCACGAAACACTGAAAGCTGATTCAGGACAGTCTGCGATTCGGGCGTGAGACGATTCCAAGACGACTCGAACACCGCTCGCAAGCTCCGATGACGTTCCGGCACATCGCGGGCCCCCGTCTCTAAAAAGTCCAAGTTTTTCCCGATTTCGGTGGCGATCTCACGGGGCGAAAGCATTTGTAACCAACTGGCCGCCAATTCGATCCCCAACGGCATCCCGGCTACAGCCCGACAGATCGCGATCACCTCTGGCATATTGCTGCTGGTGATCCGAAAATCAGGCCGCACGCGGATCGCGCTGCTGACAAACAACCGGATCGCGTCATAGGTTTCGATCGACTCGGCGTGATCGTCTGGGATCGCGAGTCCGTGCATTTCATAAAGCCATTCGCCTTGAAGATGCAAGCGCTCCCGTGAAGTGGCGAGGATTTTTACGCCCGGCGCGGCACTTAAGATCCGTGCGATCAAGCCTGCGCCGTCCAAGAGATGCTCAAAGTTATCAAGGATCAATAGCAAGCGTTTCGATTGAAGTTGTTCTAAGAGGCGTTTTTCGATGTGGTCTTTGGTGATCTCACCGACAAAGGGTAGGTTGGCCGCGATCGTCGGTGCAAGATGATCGGCCGAATAGAGTGGCGCAAGCGGGACAAAATAGGCCCCGTCTGGGAAACGACTGTCTTGCGCGATCTGGATCGCAAGGCGGGTCTTGCCCATGCCGCCCGGTGCCACCAAGGTCAATAAACGACAGGCGGAGTCGTCTAATAAGCGGGCGATCTCGGTCAATTCGGTTTTGCGCCCGACAAACGGTGTCACCGGAGTCGGCACGCTGATCAAGGGCATGGTTTGCGATTCGCGTTTGGGATCGGTGAGCGTCGCACGCTGTTGCAAGCGTTCATACAATTGGGTGGTTTCGCGTTCTGGGGTGGTTCGCAATTCTTGAGCCAATAAGCGCACGAGATCGCGATATTGACGGGTGAGCGCGGTCTGTTGATGGGTTTGTGCGTAGAGCGTCATCAAGGCGCGATGGGCCGGCTCATGCAGTGAGTCCAGCATCACCCAACGCCGCGCCCATAAGATCGCGGTGTCTGGGTCGGTGTGTCCAGCGACTAAGGCGGCTAAAGCGTTGCCAAGATCACGTTTACAGCGTTCGGTGATCACGGTTTGCCATGCGTCAAATTCTGGCGAGTCGGGCAAGGTAAAGCCGGTCATAAAATCACCACGATAGACCTCAGTCGCACACGTCAACAAACGGAGACGCTCCTCGCGATCCGCTGTGGCGTGTGCTTGGGTGATGTAAGCGGTAAACGCGGTGACATCGACAAACATCCGCGGATCCCGGGTAAAGGCGATCGTGTCCCCTTCAAGTTGCACCCACCCTTCACCCAGACTTTTGTTGATTGTCCAAAGCGTGTTACGGAGATAGGCAGCGGCGCGGGTGTGATCGTGATCGCCCCATAACAATGCGGCCAAAGACTCGCGGGTGTGTGGTTGGGCAGTGACCGCAAGATAAGCCAACAATGCGAATGCCTTACGCCGTTCGAGATGAAGAGCCGTCCCGTCCGCATGTAACAGTCGTGGCGTGCCTAATAACAGTAATTGCATCGCAAGACCCGATCGCTGAATCTATTCACCATAAGTATATCATATACGGAGTTCACAAGGGTTCAATTCTTTGAGACGGTTTTGAGACGGCGTGCGAGACGACTGTGAGATCGCGATGTCCTATGCTGAAGACATCTACAGACAACAGAGGAGCGCGATCATGTTGGATCCAATGAGTATGAGCCAAAATGGTTACAACCTGATTCATGAGGATGGCCAAGCGATGCTCACGGCGCGCCGAGAATTTACCCGCATGATCGGCGCAGGGCGCTCTAAAAAACTCCAAGCGATGCTCACGATGCGTTCGCGCCGTTTAGAGTCCTTGACGCAAGAGCGTGGTTATGTCACTGCCCAACGGCATGGCGGTCTACAGGTGATCTCGATCAACGCGATCACGGGTAGCGAAAATCGGGCGGATGAATTTGATCGCGAATTTTATCCAATGGCCGATCATCTAGAGATGCGTTGGGCGCGGGTGGCGATCGCGCATCTGCGTGGGATCAAACTCCCGCCGATCGAAGTGATCCGCGTGGGGGAGCGCTATTATGTGCGTGATGGTCATCATCGTGTGTCGGTAGCGCGGGCATTTGGGATCGAAGACATTGACGCGGTGGTGATCGCCTATGATACGCCCCGGGAGTGTTAAAGTGAGTTGAATCGGGTAGGTAGGTTGCCGTTAAAAGCTTTGAACCACAGAAGTAGATCCACCAAGACACCTAAGAGGGAATAGTGACATAAGTGAGGCGGTTTTAAATGCTCCCTTGTGTTGTCATCGGTTTTTTTGAAGATCTCACCTAATTTAATGTGAAGTATACTCTAAGGGTGGAGAAAATCGTTGAATTGACTAATGTAGAGTCCTAAAAGTGTTTAGAAAACGATAGATTCCAATCAGAGTCGAAAGCGTTGTGGGAAGTGATATAACCCGTATACACATTGAAGAAGCTAATCAAGATGCATATATCGGTGATTGGCACAAACCGTCACTCTGATATGCTTCCAAAAGGGCTTAATCGGATTGAGATCGGGGGAGTAAGGGGGCAACCACACCCCCAAAACATGCTGATCAAAACAGGTCAGAGCAGCTTGAACAGCCGCGCTATGATGAAAAGAGACGTTATCCAGTACAAGAACCCTTGCTTATGCGGATAAACGACGGCCAACAGCCATTCAAGATAAATAATTATATTCTCGATGTTCAAACGTTTTTGCGCGCTGCGCTTCATCCAGCATTTGAGGACAGGATCAATCCGTCGGACTTGCGCTTCGTCCCCATAAAGATTAGCTCAATTGTCCCAGCTGCGGCTCTTTTTTTAGCTCGTTCAACGCCGCTTTCACCTGCTACCGCAACTGTGGCGGCGCTGTCCCAAATGGCGTTTGTCAGTTTCCTTGCTTGTTCCGACTGCTTATCGCTGAGGGTATAATTGCCGTGTTTTGGCATCCATTCATTCTCGCTTGCTCTCTGCTTTCTTTCAAGACTCTACAAAAGAATGAGGCCATTTTTTCTAAAACCGATTCGGCATTATACTGGATATTAAGGTATCCAACATACAAAGGTATTTTGATGATGTCCCAATTTTATAAGATCTTGCTCTTGATCGTTGGCTTAGGGATCACGTCTCTGGTGACAGCCCATGCAGATCCATATCAGATCATCTACTTTACGACACAACCCGAAACCGCTAACAGTCGTCTATCCGCAACCCGCTTAGGGGAAACCGATCAAGTACAAGTGATCAGCGATCTAGAGTCCTTAGAAACGATCGATGCGATTGATGCGTTGATCTTAGACGACACCACGATCGACTCGGTGGATCAAACTTGGCTATTAGAGCGCGTGTTTGAGGATCACATGGTGATCGCCTTGATCAACGTTAGCCCAGAAGCCTCCGCTGATTTATTGGCCAACCCCTGCCTCACCAACGACACGTTCAACGTAAATCCCAACGCCTATATCATTGCCTCCCAGCATCGTTACGGTGAAAACCCCGCCGATGTTGAGCGCGCTTGGATCTACCAGATGATCGGATGTGGTGCGGAACTAGAAGCCCCACGCGCCCCACGAGGCCATCGAATGGGCTTTGTCACGATCGGCTACGGCGCAAGTTATGAGGACAACGGCACATTAGACGATTTCCTCACACAAGTGATCGATGCGATCGATCAAGCCCATAAACTACAGGCCGCCTATCAACCCGCGCCTGAATGATGATTCGTTGCTAAGAGATGATACTCTTGCACCCCCAACCATATCCGATCCCCCGGACGGATGCCCAATTGCCGACTCTGTGCCGGGTGGATCAACACCTGTAACACGCGATCCTCTAACTGCACTGTGACGCGCTCTAACGCCCCGGCGAAAGCGAGTTGAGTCACAGTCGCTTGACCCAACACACTTCCCTTGAGATCAGTCGGATTCAACGCGATCTCGATCGATTCCGGACGTAACATCATCTCGACAGGTTGACCGGTGAGATGATCGGTATCCGGTGGAGCGGGCAGGTGTTGATCGCCGAGATAGACTTTGCTCCCGTTGCGATGCGCCGGAAACAGGTTCGCATTGCCCAAAAAGGTCGCAGTAAAGCGATGTTTCGGGGCGCGATACAGTTGATCTGGTGTCCCGACCTCTAATAATTTGCCCCCATCGATCACGCCGATCCGATCGGCCAATTCAAACGCTTCTTCTTGATCATGGGTGACAAGGATCGTCGTCACCCCCAATTGCGTTTGAATCGCACGCAAATTTTGTCGCAATTGCGCCCGGATCTTCACATCCAACGCGCCGAACGGCTCATCTAATAACAACACTTCCGGGCGTTGGGCGAGGGCGCGGGCTACCGCCACACGTTGTTGTTGACCGCCGGATAACTGATGCGGATAACGTTTACCCATCGTCTCCATTTCGATCAATTGCAACAATTCTGTGACTCGCGCTTGCCGTTCTGAACGTGGAACGCGCTTCACCTCTAAGCCAAAGGCGATATTTTGTTCCGCTGTCATATGTTGAAACAGCGAGTAGTTTTGAAACACAAAGCCGACTCCGCGTTGTTGCGGCGGTAACAGGCTGACATCGCGGCCATGCAATGCGATTCCGCCTTGATCCAAGGGGGTTAAGCCCGCAATCAAGCGTAAGATTGTGCTTTTACCGCTGCCACTGGGCCCCAGCAAAACAAACAACTCCCCGCTTTCGATCTCTAGCGAAACGTCGTCAACCACGACTTGCGCCCCGTAACCTTTATGGATATTGGTCAAATTAATCGACATGCTTTTTTCCCTCTTGCGGCCGCAACCAATTCATCAGGATCAAAATACCGACAGCCATGAGGCCCAAGATCACCGCGATACTATAGGCCCCCACATCATTCCGATCTTGCAGAGCGCGATACACATAAATGGTAGCGGTTTCAGTCACCCCTTGCACCCCGCCGCCGGCCACCGCCGCCGCGCCAAATTCGCCTAACGATCGCGCTAGAGTCAATACGATACCATACAAGATGCTTGGCCATAAGATCGGCAAGAGGATCCGCCGAAAGGTGAGCGTATGCGATGCGCCTAAGGTGAAGGCGGCTTCTTCTTGTTCCGGTGTGATCGCCGCCAACACGGGCATCACCTCACGGATCACAAACGGTAACGAGACAAACACCGTCACCAACAACATCCCAGCCGTTGAAAAAGCCAATTGCACCGGAAAACCACTTAACCAGCCTTGTCGCCCAAATAAGACGATCAACACATAACCGACAATCACTGGAGACACCACAAACGGCAGATCGACCACCGCGTTAAAAAAGCGTTTTCCCCAAAATTGATGACGCACCAACACCCACGCGATCAACACGCCCATCACGGTATTGATCATCACCGAACACAACGCCAAGATCAACGATAGGCGTAAGGCCAATAACGCCTCAGGTGTGGTGATCGCCGCCCAAATAGTGTCTAGGCCATATTCTAACAGGTTGATCACAAGCGCGAGCATCGGGGCGAGCAATAGCACCCCGGCATAACTTAAGACCAATCCGATCAACACAAATTTACGCATGAGCCGTCCGTCTCCGTGCAAGATAATCGACCAGTAACGTTGTGAGCAGCGCGATCGCCATCAAGACGAGTGAGACACTACTCGCGGCGGCCAAATTCCCACTCTCCACTTGACCATAGATATACACCGCGGCCGTTTGTGAGCGCATCGGGATGTTACCAGACACGATCACGATCGATCCAAATTCCCCTAAGGCCCGCGCAAAACTTAACAAACCGCCCGTGATCATCGCAGGCAAGATCGCCGGAAACACGATCCGCCGAAACGTGAGCCATGACGACGCACCTAAAGTATAAGCGGCCTCTTGTTGATGAATATCCAGACTAGCCAACACCGGTTGCACCGCCCGGATCACAAAGGGATACCCCAAAAATAACAGCGCCAATACGATCCCCGGTGAAGAAAACACGATTCGCATCCCAAATTGATCTTCAATCCATCCGCCGATCGGGGTTTGTGGGCCATAGAGCAATATCAACATCACCCCCGTGACTAAGGTCGGAATCGCGAATGGCAGATCGATCAACGAGTCTAACCAACGTTTGCCCGGAAACCTGTATTGCACCAAAACGTAAGCAGTGAGCGTTCCCATGATCATGTTGATCACGGTCATCAGCGCGGCCGTCCACACGCTTATGAAGATCGCGCTAAGGGCGGCAGGGCGGGTGATGCTATCCCAAAACGACCATATCCCGCCGCGCAACCCTTCCACGCTGATCACGATCAGCGGCAACGCGATCAACACGCTTAAATAGATCAATGCGCTCCAACGCACCCCCCAGAAGATCATCTGGGGAGTACGGGAGGTGTTTAACGTGGTGAGCGTGCGTGTTTGCATCATTGACCTTTGACCTCGGCGATCATGCGGGTATATATCCCGTCATCGCCAAAAATGGACGGCACGACCACTTCCCACCCGCCAAAGTCTTCGATCGTAAAGAGATCTTCGATCACCGGAAATTGTGTTTCACCTTCGGCGGTCGCTTCAGGCGTGGGTTCAACTTCAGGCGTTACATCAATGTCTGGATCAATCTGTATCACCGGAGGGCGAAACCCGCTTTCGGCAAAGGCTGCTTGCGCTTCGGGGGTATACAGGAAGGCGACAAACGCTTCAGCGACCTCACGAGTCCCGTTTTGATCCACGTAGACATCCACCACCGCCACCGGATTTTCGATCAAGATCGTTGAGCTGGGATAAATAATCTCATATTCACCGCCGGCCGCAAGTCCGGCAAAATATTCATTTTCATAGGTGATCGCGACATCACCGATTCCGCGCTCAAACGTCAAAAAGCTTTCGCGTCCATCGGCATCCATCACACTGACATTGATAAACACATCGGTGATGAATTGTAATGCGCCCGCTTCACCCGCTTCATAGCCTTCCACTTGCCCACGATACGCCGCGCCATAAGCGCCCATCACGTTCCATTGTGCGCCGCCACTGGTGGCAGGATCCGGGGTGATCACTTCAATCCCCGGTTGAGCGATGTCGGCCCAATCGAAAATTTCGCGCGGATTACCAGGACGCACCACCAAGACGGCCACAGAGGCCGACACCATGCCGTTATACGGGTTGTCTTGCCAATCAGCGGTGATCAAACCCGCGTTCACAATGTTGGTGACGTGTTGTTCATGCGAGAGTGCGACCACATCCGCCGCAAATCCCCCGACCACTGCCCGCGATTGTGCGCCAGAGGCTAAATAAGATTCCTCAAATATCACTTCTTGTCCGGTTTGTCTTAACCAATCCGCTTGAAAGAGGGGGATGATCTTGGCATACGCTTCGCGTGGGACGGCGTAAGCAGCCAAGGTGAGTGTGATTGGTTGAGTTTGGGCTTGTGTCGGCGCAAAGCTCATCAACAAGATTACCCATAACCACAGTTTTCGCATCTCAAAAACTCCTCACAAAGTAGCTTGATTTCTTTAGACTTGCCCCATGATAAACGATCTAGGTCACAAAGGGGGTTACAACCCGGTCACAACTTGGTTACAGTCTGTGAGGCTGTGAGGTGGAGTCAGGTGTGGGAGCTACTGCACGCGGTTTTACAATCAGCGCTTTTGATTATTTCGGAGGCTATCGACCATTTGTTTAATAACCTCCGCGACCTGCTCCGCATGTTTCGGATGTGTCACGATCGATAAATGGGTTGCTCCCTCGATCGTCACCTGTTGACCCTGTGAGGATAAATTGACCAATTCTGCCTGTAACTTTAGGTGCATCGCGTGCTGTTGGGCGGCGGTCAATTGACCAATGGGACGCGCTTCTTTCAGGCTGTCTCCAGCGGTGACTACGGTTAACGGGAGATCGCCCAAAGTCTTGGGAATTTCGGAATCTGCACCAAAAAAGCGCCGATATTGAGCAAATTCCGCACGCACCGTTTCATGATGTTCCGGTCGACTCGCCACGAACATCAATTCCTCCCATTGTGTGGTTGAAAGATATTCGCGCACACCGTGAAACGTTTTGTTAGCAATGAACTTACCCAAACCGATTCTTGAGGCAAAAGTCAGTAAATGCGTCGCAAACCTCACCTGCTTGATCAAGCGTTCAAAGTTGGGGATCTGTTCGTACTGATCTGGATGCGAGGAGTCCACCAAAACCACCCCCGCGACTTCTTCTGGGTAATAACCAGCATAGGCACGCACCAACAACCCACCGAACGAATGACCGACCAGAAGATAAGGGGGTTGAATGGCCAATTTTACGAGTAAGGTATGCAATTCATGGGCAAGTTGGGCCGGAGTCCGCGCTTGTGAACTGGGATCGCTCCAACCTTGGCCGGCGCGATCATAAGCGATCACTTGTGTAGAGGCGGCCACCCGCCCCTGAATAAACATCCATTGAAGCGCAAAACTGCCTAACGCCGGTTCAAGCACCACCGTCGGCCGCCCTTCGCCCTTTTGTAGAACGTGTAACCTCACTCCGTCAACTTCAATACGTTGACCAGGTGGGGGAAAACGAAAGGAATGGCTATCCATGCAAGTCCCTTAATTTAATGAAATGTCTCAACTTAAAATGGCCCAAAGCTGATTATATACTACAGCTATGCGAAGTTTCCTTAAGGAGCAGCCACCATGACCATTCAAGTTTTCTGGGATGATTCTTTTCATCATGTGATCCGTTATGTGATTGAAGGGCATTGGACATGGGATGAATTTTACGCTGTCCACCAGCAAGCCCGCAGGATGGCCTCTTTGCAACCCCATCGGGTGGATGTGATCGTTGAGGCGCTTACCGATGATGTCCCACCCAATTTCTTAACCAACCTAAAAGGGATCGCGAGTCGTCAAATTGCTAATGCTGGTATTACGGTTTTGGTCTCATCTAGTCGCTTTCTCTCTGTTATGTTGGGGGCCGGGCAAAAGTTAGATCCCAATATTTCCTATTACTTTCAAGCTGCGCCCACGGTTGACGAAGCCTATCGACTGATCGAAGAAAATCGCACAAAAACAGGAAAATCCGAAACATCAACCCCCTAAGCATGTATGGCAACGGTAACGCCGACCTGCGCCTTGAACCGGCACGTTGTTACCGTTACCTCATAGTCAGGCGGTTAAGCGATTTGTTTATGCTTGGAGTCGCGACCAGTTTCACAAACAGGCAATCCTAGCTATTCGACCTTATGTACCCATCAGCCCACGCTCTCGTAACGTCTCGCTCAAAAGGGTGTTACAATAGCTACATCGTTTAACTGACTTTTGAGATCGGTCTATGTTTCGTGATCCTGACATCCGAGCGTTAACCCTGGTTGACCTGCCCTTAGTTCGACGGTTGAGCGAGCGAGGCGTGATTCTGGATTGTGAATTGGGCCTCACACGGCTTCACCTGAGCAGCCTCACCAGTTTATTGCCCCAAAGCGGCCTGTATACCTTAATCGCACGCGCCGCACAACAACAAGTCGTCGGACAATTCCGCTATCACACCGATGATCTGTACGCCCAAATCGTCTATATCGCACCGACGCTTGATCCCACTGAGGATAACACCGCTTGGTTACAAGTATTAGACGGCATGGCACGGGAAGCGGGTAAACATGGCATTCATGCCTTGCTGGCTGAAATTTGTGAGGATGACCCACTCTTCGAGACCTTACGGGCGGCCGGGTATGCCGTCTATGCCCGTCAAGCGATCCTACGGCGCGATCCGACCTATGCCTTACCTGATACACCTCCGCTCCCCTTGCGTGAAGCGACTGACGCGGATCTGTTCGGTATTCATACCTTGTTCACGGCCACAGTGCCGCGCTTGGTGCAACCGTTTTCCACCCCGCCGGCCGAAATGTCCGGTTTGATCTATGAGCGTGACGGTCAGATCGTCGCTTTGATCGCGTATGCAGAAGGCAAACACGGGATCTACCTAGTGCCGTATCTGCATCCCAATGTAGAAGACCAAGCATCCGCACTATTTAACGCCGCTTTACAGCAATTGCCCCGTGCGGCAAAGCTACCCGTTTACGTGTGCATCCGGCGGTATCAGGACTGGCTAGGCGATCGCTTAGACGGATTAGGCTTCGCACCGTTGTTACAACAGGCGGTCATGGTCAAACATCTTGCGGCCGGAGTCCGGCAAACGCATTTTGCATCGCTCACCTATCAATCAGAGCGCGGGATCGCTCAACCGTCGCATCAAGTCACCCGTCAAAGTGATCACTTAGGCCTAGCGTGAATTGCATTCCGTTAAAAACGCGATTGTTTCGGCGGAAAAACGGAAAAAGGGCTGTTATGATCCGTTAAAACCCCACCCTAGCCCTGGGCAAGGAATCGACCCATGTAGGATAGGATGGGGTATCTCCACTGGTAAGGTACTTTTCTGAGATTAATCGTATCTTTCTTTTGAGCTTGCGCTCCTTTCAAGAACAGTTGTATCAACGATCATGGGCGGGAGTCGTAGAGCTATTTTTCGCTCAATAACTTCAGACCTCCTATACATGGATGAGGGCTAGGGTGGGGTTGGACGCAAGAGACTTTCCTGAGATTACTTCTACGTTCTCTGTGGTTTAAAGCTTTTCACGCAAAATTTCCCATACCAATTTCCACAATTGATAAAAAACCAAAAAATACAGACAAATGTTACGACTTTTTCGCTCATCTGTGCTATCATCGACACATGCTCACCTTAAGGAGACTCGCATGAACACACGCTTTCAGCTTATTTTTTGGTTTTTCGTGTTAGCTTGGGACATAATCTTACGATCACACTAACGACGTTGCCGCTGTCGCCGAATCTTTTTTTAGCCTTAGCCGCCGTCACCACCGCCAGCAATAGGTGAGTTTTCAAAAGACTCGATCGCCTTGTTTAACTTTGGGGTCAACATCCACAAATGCCCTTAAGCGCGGTAAACTTAACGGTTGTGGAGTATGTGAACC
>JALOOG010000149.1 GCA_025454525.1 Anaerolineae bacterium
TAGGTTGGCGTAAAAGGATTTTTATAAGGTTTTGAATTGTAAACAAGCTCCCCTATTTCACTTCTTCCACCACCTACCTGTGAATGATGATCTAAAGCAAACGTTTGATCAAGTGCATCTTCGATAAATACATGATTTTTAAATATTTTCAGTAAGCAATGAATTTTTTGTAATGTATCTTCATTTACTGTATTAACATAAGTATCCCAATAGTTTGGCCTAAACCTGTCCTCAAATCTTACACTAAACCCTAAAGTTTGAAATGCCTCTGTGAGAATTTGGTAATAACCTTCATAACCTGAAAGCATAAGTAATGTTTGATTCTTATTTTCATATATCTTATATTCGTATTTATTTAGTTGGTGGCAAGTAAACACGGTTCATTATCCTTTGATGATAGCACAGAAGTTCTAATTTGGCAACTTAAGAAAACGAGGAGGCTTTTCACCTCCCCGTTTTAATTTACGCATCTTCATCCGCGGCCAAGGGGCTATTGCGACTAAAGATGCGAATATGCCGATTCGGTTCTTGCCCATAACTCCGTGAGATCAAATGCGCTCGGCGGGGCATCCTCAAAAGGGTCGGACGGCTCAACGTCAAGGTTGAAAATATCGATCAAGAACCCTTCCATTTGTGAGACCGTGTTCGCCCTCAACACATAGATCGGCATCCCACGCCGTTCAGAGTCGACGATCAACTTCGGACGACGGCGATAGTAGTTCTTCAAGGTCATGATCGCGTCCGCTTTGTTAAAATCCTCTAGGACTTCTAACGGCACATGCAGACGTTTCGCTGCTTGTTGCAAGCGGTTACGCGCAATCCCATAAGCATACACCCGTAAGATCCGTTGGGGATCATGTTGGGCGGGGCGGGTGTTATTCTGTGAAGATGCGTCTGGTGAAGACTCGCGGCGGCGACCATTACCCCCCCGTCCGGATTGTTGACGTGAAGGTGTGCCGTCTTGGCCATCGCGGGCGGTGCGAATCGTCCCCGGTGCGGCCTTTTCACCTGTCGTCACCCGCATTTCCGGCACAAACGACTCGGCATGTAATTCGCCATTCGCATCGCGATAGCGCAACTCCGCCGGAATCGGTTTGCCACGTAACAACCCGTCCACCGAGGCGGACACATCTTCATGCACCACCAAGCGATCCCGGGTTTGGATCTCAATCAACACATCAAAGGTGGGTGGGGCGCGCCGCTCTAACACGGTTTTTTGTGTACCGCGCCGACGGGCCTCTTCATCCGATAACGTGACCGACTCGATCCCACCGACCAGATCCGATAAGGTCGGATTCAGCATCAGGTTATCCAAGGCCGTCCCGTGTGCCGTGCCGATCAACTGCACACCCCGTTCAGCGATCGTGCGGGCGGCCGTCGCTTCTAATTCCCGGCCGATCTCATCGATCACGATCACCTCTGGGTTGTGATTTTCGACCGCTTCGATCATCACTTCATGTTGCAATTCTGGGCGTGCGACCTGCATCCGACGGGCGCGTCCCACGGCCGGATGTGGCACATCCCCATCCCCACCGATCTCATTAGAGGTATCGACAATCACCACGCGCTTTGCGTCGGCCAAAACCCGGGCCGCTTCCCGTAATAGCGTGGTTTTCCCTACCCCCGGCGCACCCAGCATCAAAATGCTCTGGCCCGTTTCGATCAGGTCTTGGATGATGTCGATTGTGCCATAAACCGCCCGTCCGACGCGGCAAGTCAGGCCGACGACCGCGTTACGACGATTGCGAATGGCGGAAATGCGGTGGAGCGTGCGCTCCATACCCGCACGGTTATCCGCGTCAAAACTCCCGATGTTATTGACCACCGTATCAATGTCTTCGCGGGTGACTTCGTGCTGAGAAAGGACAACTTCCCGATCGGCAAACCGTGCGGTGGGTTGTCGTCCAAGGTCAAGGACGATCTCGATGAGACTATCGGTACTACCGAGTTGATCAAGCTTTTCATTGATATGATAGGGCAAAACGCGCTTCAATTCGGCGATGTTATCCGTTATTTTGCGTTCCATAGATTTAAACGACCACAACTCCCGACTAGGCGGCTCAATTAACCAATCGTAAAGGATTGGTTAAATCGCATTGTACCACCTGTACATTATAATTTTGTTAACCTAAATCGAATTTTAACCCAATCCGAACAGTTTCTCAAGGGCTTTCTTGAACCTTTTTGACCCTCTCAAAATTACCACACATCTTGATACTTTTTTGATGTGATCAGCGCGCATCTTGACACCGATTTAACGCCCCTTTTGCGATAATCAATCCTATACAAACGAGGAGTCAAATGATGAATTGGGAACTTCTTTTAGTCGGCATCGTGGCAGCGGCGTTGCTGGTGTATCTGATTTATTCGCTGTTATATCCGGAGCGTTTCTAACATGACGGTTTCAGATCTCTTACAAATTGCCGTTTACCTAGGGGTATTGACCCTTGCGACACCGTTTCTCGGTCATTATATGTACCAAGTGTTTACGGGAGCGCGTCATCTCTTGTCGCCCTTACGACCCGTGGAACAGATCGTATATCGCTTAGGCGGGATCGATTCTCAAACCGAGATGCGTTGGACAGCCTATGCTTGGGCGGTCTTGGCGTTTAACGCGGCCGGACTGGTGTTCTTATTTGTGTTGCAACTGCTCCAAGGGTTATTGCCACTGAATCCGACCGGATTGGCCGGCGTTGAGCCGTTTTTGGCGTTTAACACCGCGGTCAGTTTTGTCACGAACACCAATTGGCAAGCCTACGGCGGCGAAGTCACGCTCACTTACTTCACCCAGATGATCGGACTCACCGTGCAGAACTTTGTCAGCGCGGGGACGGGGATCGCGGTGCTATTGGCCTTGACTCGCGGACTCGCGGCGCGTTCCGGCGAGACGTTGGGTAACTTTTGGGTAGATCTCACCCGTGCGGTGATCTATGTGTTGTTACCGCTCTCGATCCTGTGGACGGTGGCGATGATCGGCCAAGGCGTGGTACAGAACTTTAACGACTATACCACCGTGGCCACCTTAAGCGGTGAGACGCAATTGATCCCACAAGGGCCGGCCGCTTCCCAGATCGCGATCAAACAACTTGGCACCAATGGCGGCGGGTTTTTTAACGTCAATAGTTCACATCCTTACGAAAATCCCACGCCGATCAGCAACTTCTTACAGATGTTGGCGATTTTGCTGATTCCGGCGGCATTGACCTACACCTACGGCAAGATGATTGGGTCATTACGACAAGGGTGGGTGATCTTCGCCGCGATGATGATCTTATTCGTCGGCGGACTCACGATCATGTTATGGGCAGAATACAGCACCAACCCCATCCTCATGGAAGGCAAAGAGGCCCGTTTCGGCGTGATCAACAGCGTGTTATGGGCGCAAGCGACCACCAGTGCGTCGAATGGTTCGGTAAACGCCATGCACAGCAGTTTATCCCCGTTGGCCGGCGGAGTCGCGATGCTCAATATGTTGTTGGGCGAGATCATCTTCGGCGGTGTGGGATCGGGCTTGTATGGCATGTTGATCTTTGTGATCTTGACGGTGTTCATCGCGGGTTTAATGGTGGGACGCACACCCGAATACCTTGGCAAGAAGATCGAATCGCGGGAAATTCAAATGGCGATCGTGGCGGTGTTATTACCGAATGCGTCGGTGTTGTTATTGACCGCGTTGGCCATCGCCACCGAAACCGGATTAGCGAGTCGGGCCAACCCCGCCGCACATGGCTTTAGCGAGATCTTATATGCGTTCGCGTCCGCGTCGAATAACAACGGGAGCGCCTTTGCCGGACTCAATGCCAACACCCCGTTTTATAACACCCTGCTAGGGTTCGCGATGTTGATCGGCCGCTTTGGGGTGATCTTCCCCGTGTTAGCGATCGCAGGCAGCCTGTTACCGAAGCGAGTCGCGCCGCCGTCAAGTGGCACGTTTCCGACAGATCGGCCGCTGTTTATCGGGTTGTTGATCGCGGTGATCTTGATCATCGGTGCGTTAACCTATTTTCCGGCGCTCACTTTGGGGCCGATCGTCCAACAATTGTTATTGATGGGCGGGGCATAAAGGGGATTAAACCATGGAAAAGAAATTACAAGTACAAGCACGGCCGCTATTTGAGCGCGCCATTGTGCAACGCGCCTTAGGCGATGCCGTCCGTAAACTTGACCCGCGTCAAATGGTCAAGAATCCGGTGATGTTGGTGGTATTTGTCGGGGCGATCGTCACCTCGCTGATCGTGATCGCGGATGTGATCAACGGGCGGGTATCGGGCTTCAACGTCCAGATTCTGCTCTGGCTATGGTTCACGGTCTTATTTGCCAACTTTGCCGAAGCGATGGCCGAAGGCCGCGGTAAAGCACAAGCGGACGCACTTCGTAAGACGCGCACCCAGATGACCGCCCGCCGCTTACATAACGGCAAAGAAGATCGCGTGCCTGCGGCGGATCTCAAACGCGGTGATCTGGTGGTGTGTGAGGCCGGCGATGTGATCCCCGGTGACGGTGAGATCACCGAAGGGATCGCGAGTGTAGATGAGTCGGCGATCACGGGCGAATCGGCCCCGGTGATCCGTGAAAGCGGCGGGGATCGCAGCGCGGTGACGGGTGGTACCCGGGTGTTAAGCGATCGGATCGTGATCCGCATCACCTCCGAACAGGGCAATACTTTCTTAGATCGCATGATCGCGTTAGTGGAAGGCGCAAAACGTCAAAAAACCCCGAATGAGATCGCGTTGACGATCTTGTTATCCGGTTTGACGATCATCTTCCTGTTAGCGGTGGTCTCGTTACGTGCCTTTGCCGCTTATAGCGAGGCGGAGTCGGGGTTAACCGAAACAACCGCGACCGTTCCGGTGTTAGTGGCGTTGTTGGTCTGTTTGATCCCGACCACGATCGGCGGCTTATTGAGCGCGATCGGGATCAGTGGCATGGATCGTATGATTCAGCGCAACGTGTTAGCGACCAGTGGCCGGGCGGTGGAGGCGGCCGGTGATGTGGACGTGTTGCTGTTAGACAAGACCGGTACGATCACCTTAGGCAATCGTATGGCGACCAATTTTGTCCCCGCGCCCCAAGTGGCCTTAGATCGCTTGGCGGATGCGGCCCAATTGTCCTCATTAGCCGATGAAACCCCGGAAGGCCGTTCGATCGTGATCCTCGCGAAAGAACGCTTTGGTTTACGCGGTCGTGAATTGGGTGATCTGAATGCGACTTTTGTCCCGTTCACCGCGCAAACCCGCATGAGTGGCGTAGATTTTCCCGCGCATGGCGGACAAGCACCCCGTTCGATCCGCAAAGGCGCATCCGACGCGGTGAAAAAACATATCGAAAGCTTGGGCGGGCGTTTCCCGTCTGAAGTCCAATCATCGGTCGATGATATTGCGAAACGCGGTGGGACTCCCTTGGTCGTGTCGGAAGGTACGGAGATCTTGGGCGTGATCGAACTGAAAGACATCGTGAAGGGCGGCATGAAGGAACGGTTTAATCAGTTGCGCGCCATGGGCATTCGCACGATCATGATCACGGGTGATAACCCGTTGACCGCGGCCGCGATCGCCGCCGAAGCCGGAGTCGATGACTTCATGGCCCAAGCGACTCCAGAGGACAAATTGCGCCGGATTCGTCAAGAACAAGCGGACGGTCACTTGGTCGCGATGACTGGGGACGGCACCAATGACGCGCCGGCCTTGGCCCAAGCCAACGTCGGAGTCGCGATGAACACCGGCACACAAGCGGCCCGGGAAGCAGGCAACATGGTCGATCTCGACAGCGATCCGACCAAATTGATCGAAGTGGTAGAAGTGGGCAAACAATTGTTGATGACCCGCGGCGCGTTGACCACCTTTAGCATTGCGAATGACGTGGCGAAATACTTTGCGATCTTGCCCGCGTTATTCGGGGGGATCTATGCTGCCACCCCGGGCGAAAGTGGGCCCTTAGCGGCCTTGAATATCATGGGACTCGCCTCACCGGAAAGCGCAGTGTTGAGTGCGACGATCTTCAACGCGCTGATCATCGTGGCGTTGATCCCGTTAGCGATCCGCGGCGTGAACTATCGTGCTATGGGTGCGGCGGCCGTGTTACAACGTAATTTGTTGATCTTTGGGGTGGGAGGGTTGATCGTGCCGTTTATCGGGATCAAATTGATCGATGTGATCATCACCGCCTTAGGCTTAGTTTAGGAGTCGATCATGATGAAACAACTTTTTCCCGCGATCCGTCTGCTGTTGATCATGACCGTCCTCACGGGTGTGATCTACCCGTTGACCATGACCGCGTTAGGCGGAGTCCTGTTCCCAACCCAAGCCAACGGCAGCTTGATCACCCAAGACGGCGCGATCGTCGGATCCGCGTTGATCGGTCAAGCGAACGAGGATGCGCGTTACTTTTGGTCACGGCCCTCGGCGGTGAATTATCTACAGAGTGGCAGTCCGCTCTCCGGCGGCGCAAATTTGAGCGTGATCAACCCGACCTTACGTGAACAAGTGGCGGCCCGGGCCGCGGCAATCCGTGAAGCGCATGGACTCGCGCCCGATGCAACGATCCCTAACGACCTGATCACCGCGTCGGCCAGTGGACTTGATCCGCATATCAGCGTCGCAGCGGCCGAATTGCAGATCGATCGGGTCGCGACGGCCCGCGGCGTGGATCGCGAGGCGATCGCGGCCTTGGTGCAACGCTTCACCGAAGGCCGCCAACTCGGATTTTTGGGCGAAGCGCGGGTAAATGTGTTACAACTCAACTTAGCGTTAGATCAGCAGTAGGATGATGTGCGTATGGATGACTTTCGGCCCGATCCCGACTCGCTGTTAGCAGCGATCCAAAAGGACGAAGCCCGTCAACACCGCGGCAAGCTGAAGATCTTCTTCGGCATGGCCGCGGGGGTGGGCAAAACCTACACCATGTTACAGGCCGCCCATGAACGCAAAGCCGACGGGGTGGATGTGGTGGTCGGTTATCTCGAAACCCACAAGCGCGCTGACACGGAAGCGTTGTTAACCGGGTTGGAAGTCATCCCACGTCAAAAGGTCGAATACCGCGGCACGTTTCTAGAAGAAATGGATCTAGACGCGATCCTCAAACGCGATCCGGATCTGGTGCTGGTCGATGAATTGGCCCATACCAACGCGCCCGGCGTGCGTCATACCAAGCGCTATCAAGACATCTTTGAATTGCTAGAGGCGGGAATCGATGTGTATACGACGGTCAACGTCCAGCATTTCGAGAGCCGCACCGATGCCGTCCGCCAGATCACCGGCATCACCGTGCATGAGACGATCCCCGACTCGCTGTTGGATCAAGCCGATGAGATCGAATTGATCGATCTTTCGCCGGAGGACTTACGCAAGCGCTTATCAGAAGGCAAAGTTTACACCCCGGAACGGGTGGAGACGGCCGCTAATAACTTTTTCCGGGTGGGCAACCTCACGGCCTTGCGTGAAATGGCCTTGCGTTTGACCGCGGAGCGAGTCGATCATCAACTGCAAGATTACATGGCCGTCAAGCAGATCGCCGGGCCGTGGAAGTCCACGGAGCGGCTCATGGTGGCGATCAGCGCAAGTCCGTTTTCGGAGCGTTTGATCCGCTGGACGCGGCGCATGGCTTATAACTTAGAAGCGCCGTGGTTGGTGGTGTATATCGAAACCTCTAGCGCGCCGTCCCCGGAATCGAAAGCGATGTTAGCGCGTCACCTCAAAACCGCACAAGAGTTAGGCGGTGAGGTGGTGGTGACGGCCGGGGCGGATATATGTCGTTCGCTGCTGCATGTGGCCCGACAACGCAATGTGACGCAATTGGTCATCGGTAAACCGTTGCGTAGCTCTTTCCAAGAATTTTTGAGTGGTGGATCCTTGGTCAACAAGTTGATCCGGCAAAGTGGCGATATTGACGTTTATGTGATCACGGGTGATGAAGAAGACTCGGAGTCGCGCCCGCGTACCTTCACCTTGCCACAATTAGTGACTCATTCCGGTTGGAACGATTATTTTTTGGCGATCACGATCATCGTGCTGGTGACGATCGTCAACCTCTTGGTGCAACCGCTGATCGATTATCAAGCGACCGGACTCACCGAATTATTCGCGGTCTTGTTGATCGCGATCTACATCGGACGCGGGCCGGCGTTAGTGGCGGCCACGATCAGCGCGCTCTCTTGGAATTACCTGTTTATTGAGCCGCAATTGACCTTTCAGATCTCCACCTTACAAGACACCTTGTTATTTTTTCTGTATTTTGCGATCGCGATCTTGTCCGGTAACGTGACCGCCCGCTTACGGATGCAAGAGCGTCAAGCACGCTATAACGCCGATCGATCCATGGCCTTGTATACGCTCACCCGTGAGACGGCCGCCGCAGTCAACATGGACGCGGTGTTACGAACCGCGATCGAACAATTGGGGCGCGTGTTTGATGCCGAAGTGGCTATCTTGCTGTGTGAACAAGAGGAATTGTGCCGGAGTCCGCATCCCAACGGCACGCTGCCGATCGATGATAAAGAGTTTGCTGTGGCCGCGTGGGTCTACAACAACAGCAAACCGGCCGGACGTTTCACCAACACCTTATCCTTGGCCCGTGCGCAATATTTCCCGTTGCTCGCCTCAAATGAGGTGGTCGGGGTGATCGGGATTCGCACCCGTGTCAATGAACGTTTGTCGATTGATGAACAGGTGTTATTAGACACGTTTATCAATCAGATCGCGTTGGTGATCGAACGCGAATTGATCGATGAACAGACCGAACAGGCCGCGATGCTCACCGAATCAGAGCGCTTGTATACGACCTTGCTCAATTCGATCTCGCATGAGCTTCGCACGCCGATCGCAGCGATCATCGGTGCGGCCAGCAATCTGCAAACGAGTGATCCGACCTCCCGTGAACAGTTGAGCGACGATATTCAGAGTTCCGCGCAACGCCTTAACCGTTTGGTCGAAAATTTGTTAGATATGTCCCGCTTGGACTCCGGCCGCTTGCAACTCAAGCGGGAATGGTGCGACATCGGCGAATTGATCGGCGTGGCGATCCAACGCTTGCATCCGTGTCTCAAACACCGTCAACTCAAATTGACGATCGCGCCCGGTTTGCCGTTGGTGGAGATCGATTTTGTCCTCATGGAACAGGTCGTGGTGAACCTGTTAGACAACGCTTGCAGTTACACCCCCCCTGACGCGGCAATCACCGTGCAGGCCGAACAGGGGCGCGGAGAGGTGGTGATCCGCGTGAGTGACACCGGCCCCGGCATCCCAACCGCCGAATTAGCGCGGGTGTTTGAGAAGTTTTATCGCGTGCCGGGGACGATCCCCGGTGGCACGGGACTCGGCCTATCGATTGCAAAATCCCTCGTTGAAGCACACGGCGGCGCGATCCGTGCCGAAACCCCACGCACCGGCGGCACATCGATCGTGATCACCTTGCCCGCGATCGGGACTCCGCCTCCGGTGAAAGAGGTGATCGATGCCTGAGGTGTTGATCGTGGATGATGAGATCCAGATCCGCCGCTTTTTGCGGATCGGCCTCGAAACCAACGGGTATAAGGTCTACGAGTCGCCCAATGGCCACGACGCGATCCTCAAAGTGGCCCAACGCAAGCCGGATCTGGTGATCTTGGACATGGAATTGCCGGATCTGGACGGATTAGAGGTGTTGCGACGCTTGCGTGAATGGACACGCCTTCCGGTGATCATCCTCTCGGTGCGGGCCTCTGATGTGGATAAAGTGGCGGCCTTAGACGCGGGCGCGGACGATTACCTCACCAAGCCGTTTAGCATGGACGAATTGTTGGCACGCTTGCGAGTCGCGCAACGCCACGCCCAACCCTTAGCAGAAACACAGATCTTCAAGTCCGGCCCGTTACAGGTGGATCTCTCGCGGCGGATCGTCACCGTGAATGATCAAACGGTCAAGCTCACCCCGACCGAATACGCCCTCTTGCGTTTGCTGATTCAGCATCATGGCAAAGTGTTAACCCACAAACAGATCTTGCGCGAGGTGTGGGGCCCGGAATATGTGAATGAGACCCATTACTTACGGGTCTACTTTGCCCAATTGCGCCAGAAGATCGAAGACGACCCCGCTTTGCCGCGGTTGATCGTCACCGAAGCCGGAGTCGGCTATCGTTTGATCGATGAAGGATGATCGCACTTCCTAAAGACTTGTGCCGAAGCGCTACCTGATTTTTATGCCATTAACTTCATCGAATATTTGGGTTGATGATTTAGGTGAGATAATTTTTTGCTGGGCCAGCCGCGATGATCACATCCATTAATTTACTTTTAGGGGGTTGAATCGGTTGTCTAATAATGTCTATAAAACTGGGTTGCGGGGCTGAATTTTGCTCATTTGCGGGGGTAATTGGGCCGGAAAAAAGCGTTTTTTGCGGAAGATCAAGCGTTTCATGTGGGTTAAATTGCTTAAAATCTCCGTAGGAAATACTCATGATGTTGACCTCATCAAGGATTTCATTTTGAAAGTTATAGATGTTTAATCCGGTGGTTCTAGAAATATAATCCACCAAAGTATCTTGTAAAATCCAAACCGTTTGACCACCCCACCCTAAAGCAACTTCACTTTTGACTAAAAGTTGACTTACCATTCTGGCCCAGATCTGACGATAGTTGATACTTGGCGCTTCGTGTGGTTGCCCAAGTATCGCCTTTTCAAACGCTTGGGCGATTTGCGTTCCCTTCTTTTTATTGCCGCCTGAAGTGCTAGAAGTCATAATTTCGATTATACTTGGTTTCCCATGTGGGAAATCATGCACGATATAACCTCCTTTGACTTGATGATCTTCTGAAACGCTAAAACCATTGCCTTCTAATTTTCTTTTAAGTGATTGGAGATTTTTGGCGCTATCGGGTTTGATGTTTTTTAACTCAATTTCGGCAATAGGGAGATCAAGGGTAGGGAGCAGTACGTAATCAAAGGTGTACTCAAATTTTTTAATCAGATTTTCGTTTCGTCCAACATAATTGATTTGCACCTCTTTCCAAACACCCAGTTTTGTTCCAATGGGGTAAGCTAAAACCTGAAGTAGCTTGGTTTCGAGATCGCGTTGATACGTGCGAACCCCTTCTTGTTGACGACCCAAAACGAGTAAGCGTCTTGGACAAACGATCCAAGGTTGGTGATCGTTGTTCATCTTTAAGGAACATACACCCGGAACAAGTGCATCTCTTTCAGGATATATTGTTTTTAAGTCCCGGTGAGCAGCTAAGGTTAAATCAATTTTGGTTTGAGATCGGTTGCCTCCGCCATCACATTCTGCATCCATAAATGGACACCAAGCACGAGAACGATCCAATTGTGCTTCTGATGATATTTCGTCCAAACGGTGACCATATATTGAACTGATTGAGACTTTTGAAAAGTGAGAATGGATAGTGCATCATGGGAGGAAAAACCCGACCAAAGGTAATTCACCATGAGCACTATCCCCGTTAG
>JALOOG010000040.1 GCA_025454525.1 Anaerolineae bacterium
CATTGCTATCGCCTAATTGTAAGAAACGGAAGGCACAGACCCCCTCGCTAGATCCATTCGGGCGATTACACAAGCGCCGATCATCGGGTAATAGGCCCGCGGTGGCCCAATTGGCCGCTTCGCGTTCAGTTGCGCCGCTGATCTCAAACCCTCCGTTGAGTAGGGTTTGTGTGGTGATCGTAAGATTGGTCAAGGTAAACGCGGCCGGTGTCCCTAACGGCGGGGTGACATTGGCCAAAATGGTGTAAGTGCCGCCGATCCCATTCGCGTTCACCAAGACTTCCGCAAAACCGGATGAATCGGTCAAGGCGGTATTGCCGTTCGGGAAAACAACACTCGCTCCCGTCGGTGGCGCGGAGAAGGTGACTAATTCATTGACTGCTGGATACCCCGCCGTATCACTGACATACACACGCAAGGGTTGGGCGAACGGGGTGTTGATGTTGGTGCTTTGCGGAGTCCCGCTCACCGCGGTAATTTGCGCCGGGGCCTTGGGTAACGTAAAGTCATACACGATCACCGCTTGGGCCGTCGTTTCGACCAACACCTGATCGATGTAGCCGATCATGTTGAAATAACCCGCGCCGTTTTTCTGCCCCAAGACAAAGGCGAACCCCGATCCCGTGCCTTCTTGCGAGTCGGTCGGAGAACAGCCCGGTTGTGGGTTGATGATCCGTAAATCACCGATCGTAGAGACCAACGGATCGCCATTGGTGAACGGTTGCGCGATAAATTCCGTCCAGAGGTCATTTTCGTTGGGCGCAAAATGCCCTACGCCGGGTAAAGATTGGGCATTCACATGCCAACGCCCATTTGAGCCGGGGCCGATGATCACATGGTTTTGCCAGGTGTTTAAGACAGTGGATCCAACAGTATAAAACGGCTCAAACACGATCACCGAGTCATTCGCCCCGCGCCAGATCCCGTCGTTATTGGTGTCCACAAAGATGTTGACAAAGATCGAGAGGTTGGGGTCGTTAGGGCTATTGGTGATCAAGGCGCTGTAACTTAAGCGAGTCAGATCTCGTAAGCGCAAGGTGTTAAAGGTCGATGTGCCTAAAAACACCTTACCCCCATTGCGGGCGCAACCGCTACCGCCTTGTCCAGGACCGGGGGCCATACGAAAGCTATCCGGTTCAAAGGTCGCGATCGAATTGGTGGCGGTGGGATGAATTTGAATGTCACCAGAAGGCGAATTGACCGGATCATTATCGTAAAAATCGACTGTCCAGAAGTCCCCTGTATTCAGATCAAACGGGCGAACGGGGGTTGGGATCACTTGGGCTTGTGCAGGAAAGATAAGGGTGATGAGACCAAAAAACAAAAACAGTACAAGTGTTCTATTCATGGTAAATTCCGATTGTTGAAAGTTGATGATAAGTTTAACCTACAAACCAAAAATGAACCAAGTAAATTTTTGTGGTAGAATCGCGCAGATTTGACTCAAGGAGACAAACACATCCATGACAACCAGACAAGACTGGACTCCGATTATCGGGTTAGAAGTCCATGCAGAATTGATGACCGAAAGCAAGATGTTTAGCGCGTGTGCGGTGGTGGATAGCGTGGAAGCTGAACCGAATACCGCCGTTGATCCGCTCTCGTTAGGGATGCCGGGGACGTTGCCGGTCGTCAACTTACAGGCGGTGGAATACGGGTTAATGGTCGGACTCGCGCTGCATTGTGAGATCCCGCCGATCAATCAATTTGCGCGCAAAAGCTATTTTTATCCCGATCTACCAAAAGGCTACCAGATCAGCCAATACGATCGGCCGTTGGCGGTGCGTGGCTTTATCGATATTGATTTACCTGATGGATCCAGCAAGCGAATCCATGTGACGCGGGCGCATCTGGAAGAAGACACCGGCAAGTTAACGCATCTGGGTGACGGAAGCAGCTTGGTCGATTATAACCGGGCCGGCGTGCCACTCTTAGAGATCGTGTCTGATCCGGACATTCGGAGCGCGGAAGAAGCGGAAGCGTATGCCCGGAAGTTGCGGGCGATCTTGCAATACTTGGGGGTGAATCACGGGGATATGTCAAAAGGCGTGTTGCGCTTTGAGGCCAACGTCAGCGTGATGCACAAAGACGATACCCAATTTCGGCAACGCACCGAGATCAAAAACCTCAATAGCATCCGTAGCATGTTCCGGGCGATCGAATATGAGGTTGAACGCCAGATCAAATTGTACGAAAAAGGCGATCGAGTCAAGTCAGCGACCTTGGGGTGGGATGAAAACAAGGGGCAGATCATCATCCAACGTTACAAAGAACGCGCCGATGAATACCGCTACTTCCCAGAACCGGATCTCCCGATTTTAGAGATCAGCCGCGAATGGGTGGAACAGGTGCGCGCAAAATTGCCCGAATTGCCGGATGCCAAACGTCAACGCTTCGAGTCGTTGGGATTAAGCGCCTATGATGCGCGGGTGTTGACCTTCTCGCAACCGGTCTCTCATTATTATGAGGCCGTCCTCAACGCGGGGGCAGATGCCAAATTGGCCGCTAATTGGATCACTTCGACGCTATTCGGGATCATGAACAAGGCAGGACTCGATCGCGAACAGATCGATGCGATCAAGGTGACACCGAACGCCTTAGCGGAGTTGATCGGACTGGTGAGTAGCAAGACGATCAACAATAACACCGCCGTGAAAGTGTTAGGCATGACCTTTGAGAGTGGCGAAAACCCAAAAGCGATCGTTGAGCGTGAAGGTCTCGCGCAAGTCAGCGATACGGGTGCGATCCGCGCAGCAGTGGAGCAAGTCCTCAATGAGAACGCGGCCTTGGTACAACGTTACCTCGGTGGTGAGGAAAAGTTGTTACAGGCGCTGTTCGGGAACACGATGAAAGCGCTCAAAGGGCAAGGCGATCCGCAACTGATCCGCGAGATCCTAAATCAAGCGATTGAGGCGAAACGTTAGACCATGCGGCGCGTATTGCCTTTGATGATCGCATTGATCACCCTGTTCACCTTGAGCGTACAAGCGCAATATACCCCGCGTGACGGCGCGAATCGATTCGGCATTGTGGAAGGCTTTTGGATGCCAGAGTTGATCTGTGAGTTAGGCGTGGGCTGGGAGCGGATCATCTTTGATTGGGCGCAACATCAACCCACGGGGCCCGACGATTGGTATACGCTGAATGTGGATGACCGTTGGCTAAAAGCGGCGAATGATTGTGGGCGGGAAGTGGTGGCGATCGTCAAAAACACGCCCGCTTGGGCCACCGACGGACTTCCGGGTGCGGGAGTCCCGCGTGGACTTGATCTACCGATCGATGATCCGGCGAATCTGTGGGCGAATTTTATGCGGCGGGCGGCGGCCTATTATGCACCGCGGGGCGTGCATCGGTTTATCATCCTGAATGAGCCGGATATTGAACTTGGGACGTTTGGGTTTGAGTTTGAAGGCGATCTGGAACAGTATTATCGCTTGCTCAAGGTGAGTTATTTAGCGGCGAAACAAGGCAATCCGACGGCGGTGATCCACTTGGCCGGCACGACCTATTGGCATGACGCGAACAAAGGGGAACGGCTCTATATGGATCGCCTGTTAGAGCGGATCGCGCAAGACCCCGACGCGGCCGAATCGGGTTACTATTTTGATGTGTATAGCCTACATATCTACTTTCGCACCGAGACGATCCCGCAATTGGTTCAGATCGCCCGCGATCTATTGACACGACACGGCATGGGCGATAAAGCGATCTGGATCAACGAATTTAACGCTTCGCCGAATCGTGATCCCGCGTGGCCGGTGGAGCGCCCACAATTCCAAGTCACCCCGGATCAACAAGCGAGTTTTATCGTGCAAGCCTCCGCGCTGGCGTTAGCGTCGGGTGTCGAACGCATGGCGGTGTATAAGCTCTGGGATCAAAATTTGCCCCCCGGCGCGGAGTCGTTCGGATTACTGGTGCCGGACACGCAAGTCCCACGCCCGGCTTTCTACGCCTATCAGAGTGTGATCGAACACCTCAGCGGGGTGACATCGGCCGGACTCGCGGCCTCGGATCGGGTGGATGCGGTGAGAATCGATCATCAGGACGGGCGACAAACATGGGTGGTATGGGCGAAAACTGAGCAAACGGCCGAAATATCGATCGCGGCCACAGGCGATAAAGCCTACTTGATCGATTCGATCGGCGGGATGCAAGTGATCCGCCCCCAAGCCGGTCGCTATGGGTTGACGTTAAGCGGCGCGATCTGTGATGAACAGGACGGTTGTGCGATCGGCGGTCGTCCGCTGATGTTGGTGCAGGCCTCTGCAACCTCCGATCTTGTGGAGATCCGTGGCGATCAAACGATCCCATTGACGGTCGGCACGGTTTATCCCTATTCGATCCGCTAAACTAAAATTGAAGTGAAGGAGTCATGATCAATGTCCCGTTATCCTGTGATACCCACCGACTCGATCACCGATGATTATCACGGCACGATCGTCCCCGATCCCTATCGGTGGTTAGAAAACCCCGATTCACCTGAAACGCAAGCGTTTATCCAAGTGCAAAACGACCTGAGCGAAGCGTATTTACGTGATTGCGCGTTGCGAGAGTCGATCCGCGTCCGGATGACGGCCTTATGGGATTATCCGCATTATCCAAGTGCGATCAAACGCGGCGATCGTTACTTTTTCACCCATAATCCGGGGTCGCTTAATCAACCGGTGTTGTATCGACAAACGGGCGTGGACGGTGAGCCGATCGTGGTGTTCGATCCGAATGCGTTGAGTGATGACGGCACGGTCGCCCTCACCTATTGGAATATCACCGACGACGGAAAACGCATGGCTTATTTGCTCTCACGAAGTGGAAGTGATCGCCAAGAGTTGCACCTGATCGACATCGACACCGGACACCACTATGAAGAGGTGATCGATCATTTGCGTTTCGCTAACGTCGCTTGGTTGCCAGACGGCAGCGGCTTCTATTACAACCGTTACCCCGATCCGGCCACGGTGAGTCCAGAAGATCAACAGGCGTATAATCGGCTGTATTTTCATCAGGTCGGTACGCCGGCCACAGCGGATCGCTTGGTGTATGAGCGGCCCGATGCGAAAGACCTCAACTTTCCACCCACGCTAAGCGATGATGGGCGGTATCTGCTATTGGATGTGTGGCACGGCGCGATCAACCGGAATCGGGTCTATTATGCGGAATTGGACGGCACGGGATCAGAGACGTTTGTGCGATTGATCGATCAACCGGACGCACAATACACCTTTATCGATAGTAGCAACACCTATCTGTATTTTGTGACCGATCTGGACGCGCCACGCGGTCGGATCATCGCGATCGATACCGTGAATCCCGCGCCGGATAATTGGATTGAGGTGATCGCCGAAAGTGATGAGGTGATCAGCTTGGCGCAGATCGTGGCCCAACGGTTGATCGTGGTGACACTCAAAGATGTCACGCATCGGGTACGGGTGTATCATCTGAATGGCTCATTTGAACATGAGATCCCCTTACCGACGTTGGGATCGGTGCTTCAGATCACCGGATCGGCGCGGGAAAATGAGCTGATGTTACAATTCACCTCGTTTCTCGATCCCAGTAGCCCATGGCGTTATGACTTTGCCGATCAACAGTTGCAGCCATTTAAACAAACACAACTCACGGTAGATCGCGATCGCTATGAGACCACTCAAGTTTTTTATCCGTCAAAAGACGGCACACCGATCCCGATGTTTTTGATCCACAAGCGTGGGTTAGAACGAGATGGAAACGCGCCGACTCTGCTATACGGTTACGGTGGGTTTAGCAGTTCGTTAACGCCTGGCTTTGGGGTGAGCATCCTCACTTGGTTAGAGATGGGCGGGATCTATGCGATCGCCAATTTGCGCGGCGGGTCGGAATACGGTGAGGC
Organism: Anaerolineae bacterium; assembly: GCA_025454525.1. Taxonomy (GTDB): domain Bacteria; phylum Chloroflexota; class Anaerolineae; order Aggregatilineales; family Phototrophicaceae; genus JALOOG01. The sequence goes on from JALOOG010000040.1 coordinate 5,867, forward strand.
GTGGCATCAGGCCGGGATGTTGGCAGCCAAACAAACGGTTTTTGATGACTTTATCGCGGCGGCCGAATGGTTGATCGCACAAGGTTACACTCGAACGGCGCGACTCGCGATCCGCGGCGAAAGTAATGGCGGCTTGTTGACCGCGGCCTGTATGTTACAGCGGCCGGAGTTATTCGGCGCGGTGATCTGTGTGGTGCCGGTGATCGATATGTTGCGCTATCACAAGTTCAGTGCCGGAAAATATTGGATTCCTGAGTATGGCAATGCGGAAGCCGATCCCGAACATTTCCGGTTTTTATACGCCTATTCACCGCTGCATAACGTCCGCGAAGGTGTTACCTATCCCCCGATCTTGATCCAGACAGCGGAGAGTGATGATCGGGTCGTGCCGATGCACGCGCTCAAATTCACGGCCACGTTGCAAGCCTTGGCCGCCTCGGATCATGCGATCTTATTAAAGGTCGAGACCAAGGCCGGACATGGTTTTGGCAAACCGAAGGCGAAGATCATTTTGGAATACCGCGATTGTTTTGCGTTTTTGGCGCGGGTGTTTGATCTGACGGATGAAGGGTGACGCGAATGGGTTGGTATTAGGAAAGTTTGTTGCGTCCACCCATGGGGAGGGAGCGGGCCCGCTTAAGATCGGTTGCTCCGTCTCCATGGGTGGGATATTTTTCTGAGATGACTTCTGTGACCTCTGTAGTTGAATGTCCTATACTTCCACCTCCATTTACAACCCCAACACCCGCCGCGCCACTTCATCGATCGCGCTCAATTGGGCCGACACCGCTTGACGCGCCGCCCGCCGCAATTGCACCACATTACCCGTTAATCCCCCCGCGATTTTCAGCGTACTGACCGCCTGATGCGCTTCTTGGCTTAACGCCGCTAACCGCAAGTGATCCACATTTTCAGGGTCAAATGGCGGGATCGCACACGCCTCAAACGGAGTCCGGTGAACATGACGTTCGCCGAGTAACCCTTGACTTTGGTATTGTTTGATCCGTGCGTTGACAATTTCAGCATTGAGCAAACTACATAAGTAATGGGCTTCGGCTTGTGAATGCACATTCATCCAGTAAGTCCCACTATCAGCAATAAAGCCTTGAGAATCCCGTTGATAAATCTCCAACGTTTCCGGCGTTAATTCTAAGACCACTGAAGCAATATTAGTTCCACTAGCGTTATATAACACTTTGATCCCAGTCACCGATTGATCAACAATTTTATTGCGATAATTGAGTTGTTCAATAAAGGACAAGTTAGTATTGGCTTTTTTCAACGAGTCCCATTGTTTACGGGCCGCTTCAAACCAGTCCCACGCATCAAAGTGACCGTAAATATTAAAATCGCGAATATCCGAGAGCATCTTCAACCCGTTTTCGGTCATTCGGGCCGGCAAAGCGACCAAGTGCAAGCGTTCATAACCAAACGGCACGAGGTGTTTGCTCAGCAAGGTGGCGTACAGGTAATCGTTATCCACATTGCCGCGCAACTTGAGTCCCTTATACGGCGCTTTTGCATCTAAATCCGCTTCCGGATCGGTGATCACGGTCGGGCTATTCGGGTTCTTTTCGGGTTTGACCAAACAGAGGTTACGGGGGACAAGCGTCGCCCCTTGAAAAAAGCGTTCATAATAATAGCGGCCGCGCACCTGTGAATCGACCAACCTGATCGTAGTCGTTTGTTCGGTCAGGTACGGTTGGGCGCGTTGCAGGTCTAATTCATGGGCGGGCAGCTTGCCGCGATACGCCCGGGCCAGTAATTCCGTGCGAGGCGTGGGGTGGGTGCTACCGATGATCACCGCGGTTGGGACGTTAAACAGTGGTGAGACCGCTTCCAGATCGATCACCCGGTCAATGCCTTTGCTTTGGAAGGGGCGGTGTTGCTTGGCCCCGGTGATCACCGATCGCGGCATCACAAACGCCAAAGTGCCGCCGGGTTTGAGGTAATTATCGCGCACATGGGCATAAAACAGCGTGCTTAAATCCATCTGGGTAAACAACTTGTTATCCCCAGTGCCGATCAACCCGTAATATTGATACAACCGTTTGACTTTGGCCTGATACTGTTTGTTTTTGATATAACGGTAGCTAAGCCATGGCGGATTGCCCGCGATCACGTCAAATTTCCGTTCAGTTAACAGCAACGGGCGTGAGAGGTTTTTCAGGATATACGACCAGATCCCGTTGCGGTCTTCGGCGATCAATCGCGCTAATAAGCGCAAGTTTTGTCCCCATAAGGTGCGCGAAGCTTCACTTAACGCGGGGAATTGGTGGGCGATCAGCTGGTCAAACCCCTGCGGATCGAGGCGCGGTTGACGGGCAAAACGATCCATGTGATCGATCAAGTCGGTCAATTCAGACGGGGAGGTCGCCGACTCTTTGGGCAAACGGAAGGCCTCATCATTCGCCAGATCCACCGGAATCACCAAGGCCTGTTCCCCGCGTCCTTCTAGGGGATCGATCAAGCCGTCGGCCATGTAAACCGGCAACGTCACCAAGCCCGGCGGGCGATGCCGTTTATCGCGCATGTGTTCCGCCAACGCCAACAGGTAATTGAGGCGGGCGATCGTGACGGCCAACGGGTGAACATCCACCCCGATGATGTGATTCACCGCGTACTGGACCAATTTCCACCCGCTTAAGCCTTGTTGTGCCAGTCGTTGGATCGCGCTAAACAAAAACGTGCCAGATCCACAAGTGGGATCTAACAAACTTTGGCCCTGTCGATAATCGATCTCGCGGAGGGTTAATTCGGCCAACCAATCCGGCGTATAAAATTCACCCAAGTTATGCCGCGTCACCGGATCAACGAGGTTTTGATACAGTTGTTTTAACAGGTCTTGATCGATGCGATGTAAATCATACACGATCAAGGTTTGTGCGAGGTGATGAAACAGCTTGATCGACTCCTCACGGATCTCTGGCAACTTGATCACCCAAGAGAAAAAATCGTTTTCGCTGATATTGCTCACGCCTTCACCGTCAAAGGCATTGCCCGCGATGATCTCGGCGATCAACGTTTCGGAGTCAGGAATTTGCCCTTTAAGCGCGGCATAAGCCAAAAGTCGCGCAAATTGACACAAGTAGGTATGGCGCAAAAACAGCGCATCATCCCCCACGTTTGACCCATACACCATGCTGAGGAGGCGACCCCATTGTACTCGCCAGGTCTCTAACATCGGGGAGTCTTGGACTTTGGCTAACAAGCGTTGTAAGACACGGAGCGCCTCGTTAAAGGTGGGGCTGTGACTGCCATAGCGCCCGACAATATCCGCGGCGGTGGGTGATTGAGCGGTCTGACTAAACAGATAAGCGTCGAGTCGGATCAACGCATCTTCCGGAGGCATCTGATCAAGGTTAAATTGATCGGTGCGACGTAAATCACCCTGATCATCAAGGATATACGTCTCAAATTTCAGGCCGTCGGTGAGGATGCCGATGTATTTTTCGCCTGAGTCGTTCATCTTGATCAGGTAATTTTTAAGTTGTTGTTGGGCGGCCCGGTTGATCGTGCGCTTAAATTCAAACACCAGACGGCCAAACAGCGCATCGATAAAACCGCGTTTTTGCAGATGCGCCATGTGGATCGAATGTTCCAACTGTACGCGGTCGGCCTTAATGCCAAACCCGTCATTTAACAGCCCCAAAAACAGGCTGCTAATCTGGCGTTCCGGGTTATCCTGTTTCGGCGTGAGTCGGATCGCGTCCAAATAACTTTGGTAGATCGGTTCAAAATGTGGTGATGACATAGGCTTACGTCGATCGTTAATAAAAATATGTTCTATTGTAGCGCTTTTGATCCAAGTCTGCAACCTTTAGGGGGGATAAAGACATTGGCACAAACTCGAGACAAATGTTACGACTTTTTCGCTCATCTGTGCTATCATCGATTCAATACGACCGTGATCACCCTCAGGAGGATCAGATGAACGCACAATTTCAGCTTGGCTTTTCGACTTTGAGGCCCGCGTCTTTCCAACCTTACGATCCGCCTAACGCCGTTGCGGCCGTCGCCGAATAAATTTTTTCGCTTTGCTGCCGCCGCATTTGGGTGGGGTGGTTTGAAAAAAGGTTCAGAAGTCATCTCAGACCACCCATGCCACGCACGCCAGTTCCCTCCCCATGCTTGGGCTGAGGGGGCGACAGTAAAGTCAGGGAAGAGGGGACGCAGCCAAGAAGGCTTGCCGCCCTTCCCGAAATAAGCTCCAACGGCGGACATACACGCCATCCGAGCGGCGTTTGAGGGCTGCACCGCCGAAGGTCGCCACCACCGACGCACCGAGCAACAGCATCCACAAGCGTCCCATGCGGTCAGGGTCGTCACAAAGAGCGGTTTCGACTTGCCAACCGTGCGATTTGAGGTCACGAAAGGCTTGCTCAATCCACATCCGTTGGGCGTATTCCCACCCGGTGAGCTGTGCGTCATGAGTCACCAACGCCCAGCGGTCTTGAGCATGGTCGCCCCACAACACACGGACATGACCGGGAATACGTCCCCGCTGTTTGAACACGATACCACTGGCACTGTAGGTCTGTTCCGGTGCGGTCACTGGGTCATAGAAACACACCGCTTTACCACTGGGTAGCACCAGTTTGCTCTGCTTGGTGACGCGAAACAGGAACGTCCAACCCAAGCCCATGATGCCACGCATCAGCAGCGGGGATGTGCCAATTCCCCGGTCGGCCAACACACGCACCCTCGTGCCTGTCGGTAGTCCGGCTTTCACCTGCTTGAAATCAGATGTGATGGCCCTTCACGCGGATAGTCAGCGCGGCGATTGGCACGCTATGCCCGCCATGCCAGCGGAATACACCGTCCTTCGTACACCCTCCCCACCACCATCACCCCAAACGCCGCTTTCAGTTTCGTTTCGTCCACCCCCAACACCACCGTTTTCGGCTTCACGGCTTTCACCACGCTCCCCGTCCAACCTTGAAAGAACGCTTTTATCGGCTGGGGTTGAGCGATGAACCGCTGTCCGCACGTTCTCCACTGACCCCCGCGATTTTGCGGAGTTGACTACTTTGGGCGCGCACCACCCCGCGACTGAACCAAGACACGTTTTCCCGAAAATGACGGCTGACCCCGTTCCATGTCTTGCTGTTTTTCTTCACCCACTGGTATCGTTTTCTCAGGTTCATCAGGTTGACCTTTCTGTTGTGGTGACAAAGAGTCTTCCAGATGAACCTTCTTTTTGCTAGTGTCGCCCCCTCAGGCCATACATGGGTGAGGGCTAGGGATGGGGTTGAACAGAAGAAACTTTCGTGAGGTTACTTCTGTGTTCTCAATATCCTCTGTAGTTTAAAACTTTTCACAAAAACTTTCCTGTGTCGACTTCTGTGTTCTCTAGAGGTTCACTTATTTTTGACACGCCTGTAGTTTGAAACCGTCACCATATCTAACGGATTATAAAGTTATTTTTACCGCCTTTTAACACATCAGGACTTGCACAAAAACTCTACCTACTCTAATATGATCACAGCAATCCTCACATCAACCACAGAAAAGGATGAACCACTCATGAAATTAATCCGTTTTGTTTCGCTGTTCGCGCTGTTGATCGCCTTATTTGGTGCTGCGTTGGTACAAGCCCAAGATAGCGAATCTATTGAATATAATGAACCCGTTGAAGGCGAATTTACCGAAGACGATTTTGAATTTGCCTATACTTTTGAAGGCAGCGAAGGTGACGTGATCATCGCCCGCGTTGATCCAGTGGAATTGTTTGGGGATTTCGATAACTCGATTCTGATCTTGGAAGATCCAAACGGTGATACCGTGTTTGATACCACCGACGCTTTCAGCTTTGGACGGTCACAAGCCGCCGCGCAATTAGAAGAAGACGGCGAATACACCTTGATCGTGACCCGTGAAGATGGTGAAGACGGCGAATCCGTGGGCGAATATATCCTTGAAGTGGTGTTGGCTGAAGAATTGACCTTAGACGAGGCCGTCGCCGGTGAAGCCAACAGCGAAGACCGTCCGCAATATTACTATGTCTTGTCAGAGGATGATTTTGGCCTCCAATACATGCGCGATGGCGATTTTGCTGCCACCGTCACTGTAAACGTGATCAGCGATGAAGACACGGGTGCGTTTGATGATGTGGCCACCTTGGGCGGGTCAGAAATTGAAGGCGGCGCGCTCTACAATCTTGATGCCGATACGCTCTATGTGGTGACGGTCGGTCGTGGTCTCTTTGACATCATTTTTGATGAAGCGGACACCGAATTTGAATTGATGGTGATCGAAGCGCAATAAGCGTGGCTTGATCTCAAGTATTCCACGGGAGAGTCAGCAACGACTCTCCCGTTTTAATTTCTAGCGCTGGTTGATCTCTTGGCGCACCGTTTGTAACAACGTCTCGGCCTTCAATTGTCCTAAACTGTAACACGGCCCACCCAATTGATCCGCCAATTTTGCCGCCAAGCCTTGATCAAACGCCACATGCTCCATGTTGATCGTTACGGTGCGGATCTCTTCTTCTTTGATCAAGCGGGCGATCATGTGCGCTTCTTCTTGCGGCGAAAGTTTGACGCTCATGCTCACATTGCCCGCGCCGTCGGTCAGCAACAAGATCAGCGGCATAATGTCCGGGTGGGATGCTTTTTCGCGTTTGATCGTGTCATAGGCCAAAAATAGCCCCGCTGAAAGCGGCGTTTTACCCCCTACCGGAATATTACGCAACGCATCTTTAGCCAACACGACCGAATTGGTCGGTGGTAAAATCACCGAGGCGCGGTCTTTTTGGAACACGATCAAACCCACCCGATCCCGCCGTTGATACGCATCCGTCAACAGCGACATGATCGCGCCTTTGGTCGCTTGCATCCGCTCCGAAACCGCCATACTCCACGACGCATCCACCACAAACAAGATCAAATTCGCGGCCCGCCGCACCCGAATTTTACGATACAGATCGCCTTTGCGTAACGCATAGGCCATTCCCGTTTCTGCTTTTTGCTGTTGGCGGGCGCGTTGATGAATCGCGGCGGCGCGGAGCGTCGCATCAAATGCGATGTCATGATTCCGACCATTGGCCGGCACCGCTTTGATATAACGCCCACGCTTGCGATCGGTGCGCGTGCGTGAGCGTCGTCCAGATTGGCGGCGGGTCACTTTATCCAATTGAGTTTGCAGCTTACGCGGCGCAAATTCCGCCCCAGTTTCGACCTTTTGACCGCCTTCCCACCACCGAGCATCTTGACTCTTGTTAAATACGTCTTGTTGGGTTGGCTCCATTTGAGCGACATCGGGGGTCGCTTGTTCCGCGTTATCGCTCACCGGTTGAGTTTTTTTTTGCCGTCGATCTTCTGATTCGTTGAGGTGGTGGTGGTGTTAGAAGCTTCTTGGGCTTCTGCTCCGTCGGCCATTTCACCTTCTAAACGTTCCATCTGGGAGCTAAGCGAGTTCATATCGACTTGGGCATCAGCAAACGGCCCCTTCTTGAGGCGATGTGGGATAGCCAATTCTAACGCCTGTAAAATATCATCGCGGTTAATCTGACGGCGGCCATGATAAGCGGCATGAGCGCGGGCGGCCTTAAGGATCACCAAGTCGGCGCGATGTCCATCGATCGTCATGCTGCTGGTCATCAACGCGATCATCCGTAAATCGCCGCGGGTGTATTGGACTTCATCCACGATCGAACGCGCTTGTTGAATCCGATCGGCTAATTCGCGTTCTTGGGGCGCAAATTTTTCCCGGAAAGCATTAAAGTTATCCTCAAAGGCGATATGATTTTCGAGGATTAACATGCGCTGTTCCGGATCACTGATTCCATGCACTTCAACCGAGAGTGCGAACCGATCCAACAATTGCGGACGGAGATCGCCTTCTTCCGGATTCATCGTACCGACCAAGATGAAGCGTGCCGGATGACTAAAGCTGATACCTTCGCGTTCGACCACATTCACGCCCATCGCCGCGCTATCTAACAGCAGATCGACGACATGATCATCTAATAAGTTGACCTCATCGACATACAAGATCCCACGATTCGCCGCGGCCAATACCCCCGGCTCAAAATGCCGTTCCCCACGTTGGATCGCTTTTTCGATGTCTAATGTCCCGACCACCCGATCTTCAGTGGCACTCACAGGCAGGTCGATAAACGGGACACGCCGAAAATCTTGGGGCGCATTGCCATCGGGATACCGTTCGCGGCTGATGTCTGACCACGTTTCGGGGCGCTGTGGATCGTCGTTAAACGGCGAATCGGCGATCACGGCGATTTCTGGTAATAGGGCGGCTAAGGCCCGGGCTGCGGTTGATTTTCCCGTACCGCGTTCACCGCGAATCAACACGCCACCGATCCGCATATCGACGGCATTCAAAATCAACGCGCGTTTCATGCGGTCTTGTCCGACAATTGCTGTAAAAGGGTACACCCGAGATACTTTTGCCATGGGTCTCTAACCAAATCGCTTTTGAACGAATTTAAATGATGTGATGATTATAACGGAACGACTCTATCAGGACAATTACCAGATCAGTCCGCCACACTTTCCCACCTGAAGATAACTTTATATGACCATTGGCCGTAATTTAAGTCAATTGCGGTTATAATAGAAGAAAACGTTGAGGTTGGTTTAATCCATGCTCACATTCAGGCAAGTTCTTCAACGGTTACACGCGATCGCTTACCAAGTGGTCAAACCGCACCCCGTGATCACCGATGTGTATGAGCAGGATCGGGCGTTGCTCTTTTCAACAGCCTCATTGGCTTTGTTGTTGGCGATCTGCATCAGCATCATCGTCACGCAATGGTTTTTGGTGGGGCCGATTGTGCAGTGGCCCCATGACCTGATCGCCGAATGGATCGGTTTACTTGGCCTAGTCTTGATGCTAGGCTGTTACAGTTTAAGCCGCACCCGTTATTATCATTATGGCATCGTCATCTTTACGATCGGCGCAAATTTGATGACGATCGCTTGGACACTGTATTCGGTACAGATCTACGAAGCGGTGTTTATGATCTTTCCGGTGTTTGTGACGGCGCTGTTTTGGTCGGGGCGTTATACCTTAGCGGCGTTGGTGTTACAAGGTGCGGTGATCGTCTTGCGTTATCAATCGTCTTTATTGATCTCGTATGAACTTAGCTTTGTCTTGGTGTTTTACTTTGTGTTTACCGTGTTCATCATGACCTCGTTACGTTTGACCCAACGGGCGCGCCAACGAGTCACGCAACAACGTGAACAATTTACGCAAAGTGAGCAACGCAACCGGGCGATCTTAAATGCCTTTCCTGATGTGTTGTTTCGCATCGATCGTTTCGGGACGCTGTTAGATTATTATGTCAATGACCCCGATCAATTGTTAATGCCGCCCGATCAATTTTTAGGTAAAAAAATCGCCCAAGTGGGGACAACGGCCATTGCGGCCCAATTAGAACCGATTTTACAGGAGGCGATCGAAAAACATCATGCTACGACCACCGAAATCTCTTTTGTGCTAAACGACAAAACGGCGATCTATGAAGTGCGCTTTGTCCCCTATCAACAGGATGAGGCCCTCGCGATCCTGCGAAACATCACCCAAGAGAAACAAGCCCAACAAACCGCTTGGGATTTGCAATTGGAACAAGAGCGTATGGCCTTGTTATCTAGCTTTATCCGCGATGCCTCACACGAATTTCGCACCCCTTTGACGATCATCAACTCAAGCGCACACCTGATCGCCCGGCATGAAGTCCCCGAAGAACGCAAACGCCGCGCCTTAGTGATCGAAGAACAAGTTAAATATCTCGTGCATTTGATCGAATCGATCGTCAAGATCACCCGTCTGGATAGCCAGATCGAAAAGCTAAAAATGGTGCCATTTAACCTCCATGATGTTATTGAGGCGACCATCGCTACCCGACGCGCTTCCGCTGAACGTGCCAAAATCACGCTGACTCTGCATCCAATACCTTATAAACTTCCGGTGTTAGGCGATCCGGTGGAATTGCAAAACGCTTTAACTCATCTGATCAATCACACCATCCAACACACGCCCCCCAATGGTCAGATCACCTTATCCAGTGAGTGTGATCACCGCCAGTTGACGATCAACTTACATCATACCGGTGATCCGATCCCGGCCGCGATGATCCCCCATTTGTTTGAGCGTTCGTTTGCGACCTCGAATCCGTCACTTTCACATCGGATCGGCTTAGGATTGCCGATCGCTTATCGGATTATCGAATTGCATCATGGTTCGATCCATGTGCAGAGTGAGCCGGAGCAAGGTACCACCTTTAGGATCGAATTGCCCTTAGACATCACTGGAAAAGCCATAGGATAGGTGAAGGTTCATGCAGTTCAAACCGAAACGTTGAATCCACTCCAGTCGCTTGTGTTCCTCTTGCAGCTTTAAAGGTGTTATGTTATAAAATCCCTCATCACATTGTATCTGGATTATCACCATTCACTCTATCTAACTCGTGGTTACATGCTGGTTGATAGTGAGTCGCTATGGATCTTATGATCGCCTTTTACGCCGAAACTTTTAGCATCACAGGAAAAACGTTATGCCCGTCGCTGTAGAACGAATTGAACCTTGTATTTATCTGGTCAAATTGCCCGAAACCCTGCTCCTAGAAGATATTTATGTTATGAGCGATCATTTGCGCGTTTTAATCAATGAAGATCAAGCAAAGTTTCATGTGGTCATCAGTGATCTAGCCAAACTGAAAAAACTCCCATTTGACCTGCAAGCGATGTCCAAAACGATCCCACCGGATCGGGTGGGCAGTTTTGTCCTTCATCTGCCACCGATCGCCCGATTGTTGTTGCAAATGGTCACGCGCATGACGGGACATCCGATTGTAATGTGCGATTCGTATGAATCGGCTCTAACACAAGCGCGGGCCTTGATCGAACGACAAAAAGGTGTTGTAACATAATATAAAACATCGTGTATTGTTATCAGTAAACGGAAACACTTTATGCCAATTAGCCTACAACGGATCGATCACGCTATTTATCTTGCCAATTATACAGATGTTGTCACTTTAGAAGATTTTTACGGTTCATTGACGAGCCTAGAGCGCTTTTTGAGTGAAGATCAAGCACAATTTCATGTGGTAATCCTTCGTGCGCAAAACTTAAAGAAGATCCCGTTTGAGCTTCAGGCCTTAAGTAAAAGCATCACACCCCAACGTGCCGGAACCCTGATCGTTAACGCACCGCTTTTCGCCCAAATGCTAGGCAACATGGTTTCGCGTTTTAGTGGACATCCCCTTGAATTTTTTGACTCGTTAGAGGCGGCCATCGATCGCGCTCATGAGATCATGACGCTGATCAAATCCACCTAGGTCAAGCGTTTCAAAAAACCAGAGCGAAAAAGTGGACAAAAGTACCTCACTGAAAGTTTTTGGCAATTGGATACGATCTTTAAACGCACCGACTTCACTGCTGTGATGAAACGTGCTATTGCCGCTGTAAATAGGTTAAAATCTGGTGCAAAGGGTGATCACGATCGTCCGAATGCTTATCCCATACCGGAGGCCAAGTATGATCAGGTTCAAAGTGCTGTTAAGTTTGCTGTTGGGTGCGTTATGTTTGTCTATGTTGATCCACGCGCAAGACACCGAAAATTGCGCCAGAGGCTACTTAAACTCAGTTGCGTTGATTGCCGATGATATGCGCTTACCTCATGAAGGGCGGCCCCATGGACTGCCAGAGCAGTATGATTGGAGCGCCGCACCACGCATCGGTTATGGGGATCAACCACCCACAAATTGGACGGCGTTTATCGCTTGGGGACAAGTCTATGAAGATGCACAAGGCAATCCCGCCACTAACACCCGTGTCCAGATCCGCGATATTGAGGCTTATTATCTGCACGCGGAGTCCCAACGGTGGTATCTGTTACAATTTGATCGCTTGGTAGAAGGTGCGGCTTACGCTGAGGATTTTGTTGATAATCTCTCTGTCTCGGCGGATATTCGCGCTGAACCGGACGGTAGTATCTCCATTAAAGCGGGCGGTGGTTATAATTTTCATTTTTGGCCAGAATCAACACGCACCACGATTGATCCACAAACGATTGGCGGGATCTTCACCACCGTACAAGCCCGCTTGATTCTAGAAGATCTCGCACTGCCCGATGATCGATCCCAAGCGCGCTATTTGATGAGTATGGGCGGAGATTACTGGCTAGATCTCGCGGCTGAATGGCAGTCCGATTGGTCTACGGTCGGTGATGTAGCGATTGGACGTTTCCGATACATCACCCCAGAATGGCAGGCATTTAATATGACCACCGTACCGCCCGCGCAGTTGTGTGCTAATCCACCCCCTTTGCGTTGAGTCGGGTTGTTTTTCGCCTTTGCATCCTTCAAAAAGCGGATGACCAATTCCCCCTAGATCGTTTATAATCGGGCGCGAGTGGTCATAAGGATGTCCTGTGCATGTTTAAATTCATGATGATCTTTTATCAACCGGCCGATCTAAACAGCTTCGAGAACACCTATCAGGATCTGTTAGCCTTGGTGGAACGAATGCCGTTTATCCAACGGCGACAAGTGATCCATGTGGTCGGAAGTCCAAGCGGCGCATCCCCTTATTATCGGATCTTAGAGGTGTATTACGAGAACCGTGAACAGATGAATCAATCGTTGCTCTCACCACAAGGACAAGAGGCGGGTCATGAGATCCGCAAGTTTCCTCCCAACTCATTTGAAACTATTTTTGCCGATGTGTATGAAGAAACGGGCGGCTTTACCCCCACGAAAGAAGGCGCATAATGCAAGCATTGAAAGAACGGATCGCGGCGGAGGGCCAGAACCTCGGCAACGGCATTTTGAAGATCGATAGCCTGCTGAATCATCAGATGTATCCCGCGCTGATGCTGGAAATGGGCAACGAGATGGCCCGCCGTTTTCAAGGGATCGCGATCGATCGCATCCTCACCGCAGAGATCTCTGGGATCGCGCCCGCGCTGATGACCGGACTCGCGCTCAACGTGCCGGTGGTCTATGCGCGTAAGATGAAACCGATCACCATGTCGGGCCCGGTGTATTTGGAGACCGCGCCGAGTCATACCAAGGGCGTTGAGGTGGGTTTATTGGTGGCGGCAGAGTTTTTACCGGCCGGTCAACGCATCTTGATCGTAGACGACTTTTTGGCCAGTGGACGGACGCTCATGGCGCTCTCGCGCATGGTGATGAGCGCAAAATCCGAGTTAGTCGGTGTGGGTGTGGTGGTCGAAAAGAGCTTTGAGGGCGGGCGCGATCTGATGCGAAAGGCCGGTTACAACGTGCCGATCGAATCATTAGCCACGATTACCAGTATGGATGACGGCAAGATCGTTTTGGCTTAACTGAAATTCATCTGCTAGGATTGGCCGTGGACGCGGCCATCCACCATGATCATGATAGTGATAGACAGACACATCTTAGGATCGTTTATGCGTCAAACTATCCACCCTAAAAAGTCAGCTGTTTCACCAAAATCGGAGACGGATCAAGGCCGCCAATCGCCTTCAACGCGCCCCCGGTGATAGCGATGATGAGAGCGAAGAAGGCACAGAAGACAACCCGATTGATTTAACAGATGAAGAGCCGAAGCGTAAACGGGTAATTCGGGGAGCCACAGGCGGCACGCCGTCATCTGCTCCCACGCCAGGGCCTGATCTCAAAAGGCCGCGCTCCGCTACCCCTTCAAGTACACCCGCGGTTCCGTTCACACCGACCGGACTGGGATCTTTGCCCGCGCCTTCGCCCGTTTCCCATACATCAACGCCGCTTAGCACGCCGCGTCCAGCGTTCCCTATGCCTTATCCTAAGCCACCCTCTAGCCCGTCGACTCCGGTGACTAAATCAGGCGCGCCTGTGCCTTACACACCGTTAAGTTACCCTAAGCCGCCCTCTAGCCCATCGACTCCGGTGACGAAATCAAGCGCGCCTGTGCCTTACACACCGTCACCTTATATGCCGTCGACTCCGGTGACTAAATCGGGTGCGCCCGCGCCTTATACACCGTCACCTTATCCTAAACCCCCACCTTATAGCACATCGACTCCCGCGCCTTTTGGGACATCATCAACCCCTAGCCCTAGTCTCATCACGTCGAAATATCATACGCCTAGCGTGGCAAAACCCGCCCCTGAATTTGATACCAGCCAACCGCTCCTGAAAAGTGAGTATGAGACCAAAAATTGGCTAGAGGTGATCGGGGATATTACGGTGAACGGGGAGTTTTTAACCAAGCAGAAAAGCGGTGCAACTAAAGTAAATTATAAAGAGCGGGTCACTGCGGCCTCTGGAGCGATTGGTGAAGCTATCCAACAGATCTTAAAACAAGATATGGGAGTTTCAGATAAAGTTAACGCTCATGCGGAAGATGAATTGTTGTTGCTGTTGGTGCAAAATGCAGAGCATTTGTTTAAATCGGATGAAATCAATGAAGTGATCATCCGGTTAAGCGCATCGCCCTGTAAAGATTGTCGTAAGAAGATCGTCGATTTTAACAAGACGATTCAAGATACTTACGCGATCAAACTGATTATCCACTATCATCGGATCTATGAAAACAAGCGGACTAGCGACTCCACCCAAGCACCGCTGTTATCATCTTTAGGGACTGACCACGGGATCGAACATCACCATTACAAGAATTTAGACGATATTCCGAAGTCTACTTAGTGGTTCATCCGATAAATAACTACAACCCACACCGCTATCGGAACGGATGGCAGTGTCGGTTCCAAAGATCGGTCATAGCAGCAATGGCCGACTCCATCGTCAAGGATCGGTCAAAGCACTTGCCTTTGAGAGCTAATCCACGCAAGGTTTTCAATCAGGGTTAAGTCCAGTTCAACACCGAGTTCTGGACATTGTATCGGTTGCGGCATAATGTACCCTCCTCCTCTTAAGTAGTTCTCTTCTTTAAACTATTTCCAAGATGAACCATTTTGTAATCTTAGAAAAATATTCCATCAATGGAGACACCCTACCCCATCCTATGCAGGCCAGTTACCTGCCCCTTGTATGGGAAAAGGCTAGGGATGGGTTTATGATTTAAATTCATAAAATGCCATTTATGGATTTTAACAGCTCACAATAGTTCTTTCTCTATGTTCTTCCTTTGCGTTCTCTATCTCCTCTGCGGTTCAAAGCATTTCATGGAAACTTTCCTCTACCTATTTCTGTGGTTTTTTGTTCATGTTCTTTTTTTGCTCTTTAGTTCTCAACAAAACGAGAGGTTTGTTACGACTTTTCAGAAATTTTGTACTAATCTTTCAGCATCATTCATTTCTGTGAGGATCGCATCGTGTATGACGCATCATCACAACCCCGAAACCCGTCCCAACATCCAACGCCTTTACCCATTTGCAAAATAACGAATCGCCTTTTGTTATCGTTATCATGTTCGTTCGGGCCTCGCCGTCCTAACCGATTCGGAATATCAGATGCGTTCGGTTTGACCGATTCCGACGATTACCCTACGCTGGCGCGCACCGATCACCTAGTGATCGTCCAGCAGAAACGACGCAGATCAGGCATAATCAGGTTAACGTTTAACTCATTGAGAGGACAGCGCGATGTCTCGAAAACTGCTATTGGTGTTGATGTTAATGTTCGCTTTTACCGCCGCGATCTATGCCCAGCCGGCCGCGGTGCAACGTGCGCTTGATGATCTGAATCAAGCCGCCGGAACCAGTTACACCTTAAATAGTTTGGCGTGGGAATGGTCGGAAGAAGTTTTTGTTGAAAATAACCTCGGTTGTGACCGTGTTGGAAGCACCGGGAGTGGTAGCTTCCGCACTTATGTGATCAGATTCGATGTCGAATTTGACGGCGTATTTGAATGGGAATATCGGGTATCAACCGACGGCGCGATCTTCATCCGCTGCCGAAATCCACCGTTAGGGCCGGTCGAGGTGCAACCGACCGTCCCGCCACTACCGACTTCAACCCCCGCCAGTTGCCCCGGCTTACCCTCACGTCTGTCAATCGGCATAGTGGGGCGCGTGGAGTTGGGAGGATCGCCGAATGTGATGCGTGAATTGCCAGGCCGTAGCGCCGCCTATATGACGGATATTCCAGTCGGTGGGGTGTTTACGGTGGTGGATGGCCCGCGCTGTTCGGAGCAATTTACGTGGTGGCGCGTGGATTATAACGGCACGATCGGTTGGACAGTTGAAAGTGATGGGACGGAATATTGGTTAGAACCGTTTGATCCCAACGCCACCCCCACCCCTACCAGCGATTTTGCGCCGATCACACCCGTGATCTGTAGCGAAGCGATCCCGCCGCGTCTGACTCCGAACTCGTTTGCCCGTGTCACCGAAGGTGAACCGAACAACGTCCGGGCTGAACCTAGCCCAGGTGCCATCCGTGTCGGTCAAATTCCCGGCGGCGAAAGCTTCTATGTGTTAGAAGGCCCTGTATGTACCAGTAATCTGGCGTGGTGGCGCGTGCGTTATGAGGACATTGAAGGCTGGACTCCAGAAGGGCAAGTCAGCGAATATTGGTTAGAGCCGGTCATGGTCAATTTCCCGACGATCACGGTCGAAAATGCCGCTTCGCTCACCGCTTTAGATCAGATCGCCCTCACCAATGACCCGACCGCGATCAACGCAGGGGCGGGTCGTCTGTACATCAGCACGTCTAATCGCTTAGAACGGTGGGAGGCCAGCAATCCGTATGGCCCGATCAGTGAGGTATCTTGGGAATTAAGCGGATTCTCTGGACAAGTCCCCGGTGTCTATGATCAAGCGTATTCGATCTTGAATGGCGATACGATCGCGGTTGTAGTGGGTGAAGATGGGATCGGGATCAACCGTTTGAGTCCGAATGGGGTAGAAACTTATCTTGCCTTGCCCCAAATTGACAAAATCTTTGACATCAACGCGGACGGCACACGCTTGTTAGCGGGTAGCACAACGGATGGCCTCGTAAACGGGCTTAGCGTTATAGAAATCGGAGTCGATTCACCGGCTGCGGGTACGGTGATCTTGAGTCTATTAGACGGCACAGCGATCGATGATGCCATGTATACCGCTAATGAAGCACACATCGCGATCCTCACCGAACAAGAGATCTTGCTCATCAACACTGGCAGTTTACAACCCGTGGCCACGTTCCCTGTATTACGTCCGTCGTTTGAATTTTGGGTGACGAATACCAACACTCAATTCGCCCTGTTAAACGCAGAAGGCACGATTTTAGACCTGATCAACACGCAAAATACGAACACATTGATCGTTGAAGAGGCGGTGATCTACTCACCCACTTATAGCCCGGATGGCAGTCTATTAGCTTATGCCAATGAGACAGAAGTCAAGGTGATCGATACCGCTACGGGGACATTGCTGATCACGTTGCCAATTGCGGCCCGTCACGTTCATTTTAGCGCGGACGGTCGTTTGCTCACCCTCGCGTATGAAGGTGGCGTAGAAATTTGGGGGATCATCCCCTAGCTAAGTTGGGTTGGGCGCGTGTGATGCGCGCTCAACCCACGCACCACTTCACCATTTGAGTTAAAGAGGTTGTATGTTACTAAAACGTCTAGGGATCATCTTGATCCTATGGTTGATAGTCCCATTACAAGCACAAGAAACGCCGCCTCCTAAGGGTGAACCGACCGCTTATCATAGTCCGACTCCCGTGCCAACCTTAGCCCCCTCTCCTACCCTAAGCGCATCGTCTTTCCGTGTTTCTGCGCCGATCGTGTGTAATTCAGGACTCCCGTCACGCTTGACGATTGGCGCGATCGCCCGTGTTACCGAAGGTGATCCCAACAATGTACGGCAAGAACCGCATCGCAATTCCCGTCTGATCGGGCAGCTTCTCGGAGGGCAGCCGTTCATCGTGTTAGCGGGTCCGGTATGTCAACACGGGTTGGCTTGGTGGTTGGTGCGCGATGATCGCTTAGAAGGGTGGACGGCCGAAGGTGAAAACGGGGTGTATTGGTTGCAACCGGCCTTGATTCATTTTCCGGTGATCGCGTCTCCGATGCCCACGTTACGGATGTTGGGACAATTCACCCTCGACTCGCCGATCAGCGCATTAACTGCGACGGTGGAGTCGATCTATGTAGGCACGGCGACGCATGTCGAACAATGGTGGATTAGCGATCCATTTGCGTTTAATGATCCGGTGACTTGGAATTTAGGGCATCGCATGGGGCCGGTGAGTCAAACCCCAACAGCGCTTTATCCGATCGTGTTTAATGAGGTGCTGGTCAGTGCGCTATCAGCGGATGCCCTCCACCTTGAACGGGTCAACCTTGACGGCGTAAGCGATACGGAAGGGTTATCGGCTTATGGGCGTGTGTATGATGTGAACCAGACCCGCACGCAATTGATCGCCGCTGAACGCGGTGACGCACGCATCGCGCATCGGGTCGATCTCACCGCTGAAAATTACGGCGCAAGCTTAGCGCGTTATCAGTTGGACGCGCCGCTAGTAGATGCGAAATTAGGCGGAGCGGGTGAAGTGATCGCGCTATTGACCGAAACGACGCTTAGGATCGATGGGACGGAGGGGACTTCATTCCAAATGGCGTTGCCAACCCAAGCAGCAGCCTTAGTCTTACGCCCAGACATGCGACAAGCCCTCATCCTCGCGGCCGATCAAACTCGCCTAGATTTGATCGCATTAGACGGGGGGACATCGCTCACGATCACAGACCCAGACGGCATCGCGCATCCGATCTATAGTCCGGATGGGTTGATGGTGGTCTATGCGAGTCGCGAGGTCAAGCTGTTTGATGCGCTAAGTGGATTACAATTAACGGGATTGCCGCGAAGGGCGCAATTTTTGGACATGAGCGACGGCGGGCAGTTGATCGTGATCGGTTATGAAGCGACCGTAGAGGTATGGGGAGTTTGGCGTTAAAGGGGCGCGATCTTTTGATCGCACCCCTCATAAATTTAGCGAATCTGTACGTAACCGGCGGAGACAAAACCTTCTGCACCGTTAAACCGGATGCGATACCACCCGCCTTCTTGCCCTAAGATCTCGTAGATCGTCCCTGGCGCGATTTTGCCAAGGATCGCGCTATCGGTGTTGGGCGCTTGACGCACATTGACGGTTGTCCAAGCTTCGACTCCCGATGTCACCCCGTTATTTCCAACGATCGGGGCGGGAGTTTGACTTTCCCAAGCCGCGATCAACGGTCGCAATACGTCTAACGCTTGCGTGCCGTAGGTGACGCTAGGCTCAATATGTGAGTTTTCGTAATATTCGTTCCAACTCACGATCAAGATCACGTTGGTACCAGTGGCGGCCGCACCATTCCAGCTGCGGGTGAGATAATCGCCTTGGTTGCGGGGGCGGGTCGCAGTGGGATTACGTCGTCCATCACGGCGGGCGATGTTGGTTTCATCCCAGCCGGGGAGTACGGTAGGGGTGTAGAAGGTGCCGCCCGCGTTGCGGGTGCGCGTGGCCCAAGTGGCAGCGGTGGCGGTTGGATTGGCGGCCCATGCGGTGTTAAACAGATATAGGCCATCAAACACCCCTAGATAAGCGGTGTTCGTGCCTTCCATCACCCAGATCTGACTCCGTGCCGGATCAACTTGATCGCGGATGCTTTGCCATTGAGCGCGGTTGAAGCGGCCTTGATTCCAAAAGTAGACCACTGGTTTTCCATCGTAGCGGAGATATGCGCCATGTTGCACGCGATCATTGAGGTAAAGAAGCGTTTGTGTCACCGCTTCGATCGAGGCATTGTAATCTGATTGAAACAGATCGACAGATACCCCGATCTTAAAATCGCGTGCTGCCGCCTGATCTAATAGTGCGTTAAACGAGTCATTGGTGAGGTTGTTGGGGCCGAACCAAGCCAAGATAAAGGCATCAATGCCCGCGCCTTTGGCTTGGTCGATATGACGGCCAAAAGCCCCCGAATCGCGTGAGTCATAACGTTCGGCGGGGGTATCGGTGAGGATCGGGTCATCCCACGACTCATTTAACCACCATCCAAAATAATAAGCCCACACTTGGCGGGGTGTTTGGGCTTGGGTCGGTGCGCTAAAGATCAGCGCCAACGCCAACACCGCTAACAGTTGTTTGTACATAGGAGAGTCATTGCCTCTTAAAATACGATACTATCAGCTTACCAGAGGCAATGTTAGAAAGGCATAGGATAGAGGTAACAGTAGGACAAATGTCCTAACTACCGCTCCGAGTCGTTTGTAACAGGTGTTCGATCGGGGTAACGCTGCCCGGTTGCAAGGTCAGATAGCGTAATCCCAATTGTTCACAACGCGCCCGATGACGGGCATCCACCGACACAATGACCAAAGTGGTCGCACCGAGATCGTATGACTCAAACAGCGTAAGATCGGGGTCAAGGGTAATATCCAAGATGATGATACTAAAGTGGGTGTGTGCCAGAGCGGTTTTAAGCGCGGCGCGGGTGGTGGCAGTGTGGATCGTATAACCATCACGTTTTAAGGTTAAGGTGTAGAGATTCAACAGCGTGGGATGAGACTGTGCGACTAAGGCAGACATGGGTTTCCTTATATACATGGACACAACCTAAACAGGATAGCAGTCAAACTTGAAATAAAGTTTAACGATTGAGGGGGATTTTCAACATATTGTTAAATCTGCCCAAGTTTAAGGCTTTTCTACTTGTCAAAATTGCCCAAATAGAGTATGATGTAAACAGCATTGAGAACACAAGGAGACGCTCAAAATGCTGTCGAATGAACATATCGCGTTACAATGGGCAAAAACTCGTCAAAGTGAATTTATGGAAGAGCGGAAAAATGACCGCCTCTTGAAGCTGATCCACAACGAGTTAGACTCACAATCGCGGGTGCGTAAAGAAGACGACAAACCACGCGCAACGCACGAATAAAAATTAGACCTCAAATAGAGATCACCCCGATCCCCCCACGGTCGGGGTTTTTTTGCCCGTGTGTTTATTTCAACATATTACAACATCTTGCCCTGATCAAGATATGACATTGATCCTGAATTGATATGATCAATGGCCTAAAGGCATCCAGCGAAAATCCTCTTTCCAACTTCGATCGCCTTTAGCATAACGCTGCAAAGCGTGGATCACCTGCTCTTGAGTCACCAAGATCTCTGAATAGAAGTCGTGATCGGCATTTTCGCGATATTCCAATGCATAGAGTCCCGGTTCTTCAAAAGCGGCCTGAATATAGGCCTCTTCATGGGACATCAAGATCACGTAAGTATTGTCCACCGCATCGATCTGCTGTACGGTTTTTTCGATCGTTTGTGAATCTGGGTTGGGGATCTCGGTTCCGTTTTCGGCCATTAATTTCATAAAAAACTCCCTTTGGGTACTGTCAGCCTTGATCCTTTATCAAGTGTTACGTAAGTAAGCCGAATTTTCAACCCGTCCACAAGTCCTATCTAGGGCCATTGAACATTTTTTGCGCTGTTATTTTGCCAACTTTGCGATATGATTTTCCCGTTCAAACAGGAGGTAGTATTATGGAATTTGGTCCTCAATCCATTACGATGGGCCCCGTGCAAATCCGTTACTACGGGATCATCATCGTGACGGCGATCTTAGTTGCCGCGGTTTTAGCGGCACGGATGGCCAAACGTGACGGACGCGACCCCGATCATGTGTGGGGTGCGATGTTTTGGGCGGTGATCTTGGGGATCATCGGGGCGCGGTTGTGGTTTGTGTTGTTCCCGCCGCAATCGTTGATCATGCAAGGGCGGGATACAGCATGGTTTTTCCAAAACTTCACCAATCTGGAAAACGGCCCCTTGGCGATCTGGAGTGGTGGTCTAAGCATTTGGGGCGCATTTTTAGGCGGGTTTATTGGATCGGCGCTCTACTTGCGTTGGAATAAACTGTCGTTTGGCCCATGGTTAGATATTGCCGCAGTCGCGCTCCCCTTAGGGCAAGCGATCGGACGGTTCGCCAACTATGTCAACCAAGAACTCTACGGACTCCCGACCACTTTACCTTGGGGGATTCAGATCGAGTCGCGTTTTCGGGTGGGGCCGTATGTCAATACGGTAAATTACCCGTTAGATAGTTTGTTTCATCCTTTGTTTGCCTATGAAATGTTATGGAGTTTGCTGTTTTTTGTCGTCTTATTGCGCTTGTGGACATTGTATCGCAAGCAATGGGAACCCGGCACGATCTTTTTGATCTATGTGGCGCAATATGCTTTCATCCGCTATGTGTTAGAGTTTATCCGCGTGGAGTTGAGTATCATCAGCTTGCAATTAGGCGATCAGATCGTGCGGATCAACACGACCCAAGTGGTTTGTGCTGTCTTATTCATCGGCGCGGTGGCCTTGTTAGTGCCACGTTTGCGCGCCCAACCGAAACCTACCGCAACCCCTTCTAACGCCGCCGCTTAACTCAGGTGACTGATGACTTGGGCCGGAAAGTTGTGGCCCAAGTCATCAGCGGTGTGCTGTCTCTCATCTCATGATGTAAGTGTAGGATAGGAGGCAGTAGACTTAATAATCCGCAAGCTTTTTGTATTTGCTTGAAACTGTCATCAACTTTATCAAAAATGCTATCCGCATTACCCCGCTCACCTAGCTGATTTTATGGGTCAATGATCTTCATTGTTTTCAATAAAAAACGCCGCTGACCGCAAAAGCATGTTAAGATAGTCCGTAAACATCAAAAAATTTTGTTGAGGATTTAAAGATATGTTAACTCAAACCGCTACCCATCACCCCTATACCGAACAGCACATCGGTCACACGGAATTGACCCAACACTACCGCGTTGATTTACGTCCCCTTAGCCCCGATGTCTTTTATGACGCGAACCCCGTCTCCGATTGGCGCGATCTCACTTGGGAACAGATCGGCAAACCGTATCGTGTGGAGCGTTGGTCGAAAGAAAAACAACGTTGGGAGCGAGAGCATCAGCAAGATCTACCGACCAAACTCGCTTGGGAGATGTTCAATCGATCTTTTCAATCGCTGTTTGATGCAGATGCGTTAGCCAAGCGTCAAGAATCCCTCGCCGAGATCGGGGTAGCGCTCAAAGGGTTTCATCTCCATGATGCGCTTCATGCCGTCGAGGACACCCTTCACTGGACGATGTGGAATTACATCCACCGTGTGCAGGATGGGATCTGGGATCCCCGCGGCAAACGCGCCTTGTTTGAGGGGCTTGAAGTCCATCACCCAGAGATCTTGTTTTTAGGCGCGGCCGATGGCTACGAGGCGATGCAATTGATGGCGATGTATCCCGGCGGTCATGCGGTGTTGGTGGATTATGATGCCTATTGCAAAGATCATCGGTTCGGGGCCTTCCCCGATTCGTACCCGTTTTTGGGAGTCGATCCGTCCAGTGGGCAGCCCCGCGTCTGGTACAAAGACCAGATGGACATCGATTACGAGGTGATCGATATTCGTGATCTCAAGTATGGGCGCGAATTTGACATCGTGGTGAGCATCGGCTTGATCGAACATTTCCCTGATGAATACAAACCGTTGGCATTTGAGATGCACCGTAAATTTTTAAAGCCGAATGGCTATGCGGTGTTCACCACGCCGCGTATACAGACCATTTCTAAGTTGTTTTACATGCTGTTTGCGGATGTCATGAACTATGCTTATCGCGAATTGATGGATGTGAAACATTTAGGCCTGTATGCCTACGAAAACGGCTTTGAGATCTTACGGCATGGGCGGATCAAAGCGCATAACGGCGTGATCGCGAAAGTGCGCTAAGGGATCACAAGGATCTGTATCCAGTTTCCAGTGAACAAGCGCCGCGGCGCTTGTTCCAAATGATCCGGATCGATCATCAATAATTCCATTTGATTGGCGTATTCGGTGATCAACATCTGGCCATCTGGCAACCAGATCGGTTGACCTAACAGGGGAATGCCGAAATTGAGCCAACGGAGATCCGTGCCATCGCGCCGAATCACATAGATCTGATTGTTCATCGCAAAGGCGACCCGCTGTTGATCCGGTGACCAAGTTGGGGATCGATGCAACTCTTGAGCAGGATCGATTAAACGTGTGCGATCTTGATCGGACGGCCGCCCGATCAAGATCCCCACCGGTTGATTCGGGTTGGTAGAGACGGCCGCCAACCATTGGCTATCCGGTGACCAAGCGATCTCGTAAAAGAAGGTGGGCGCGGCCGGGTTAAATGGCCGCACTTGTTGGGTAAGGTGATCATATAAGTAGGTGTCTTGACCTTCGCCTTGACGCACCCCATTAAAGACGATCCAGCGCTCATCCGGTGACAAGATCATGTTATGAATCCCTTGATAACGAAACCACAAGGTGGGCGCTTGATCTGGACGCACCCAATAGACGCTTGAGAGGTCAGGTTCAGACGGATTTAGAATCACTTGTAGAGTTGACCCATCCGATAGCCACACTAGATCGTACAGGTGATCTAGGGTTGGATACGGGATCATCTGGCGGGGGGTAAAGATCGCGTGTTGCAATAAGCCTTTTTGGGTGTTCACCATGGTAACACCAAAAGTATAGCGTTCAGGGCGAAGCCTGAGTCGTGGCAAGTCACCTGATAAGGTGAAGATCACCTGTAATCGGCGAACCGCACTCAATAGGTGTAATTTACTGGGAGTAGAGAGGGTCGGAATGGGATCTGAAGTGACTAACGCGATCTCCAATTCACGCGGGATCGTCCGCCCGATCACGATCGCGACTCCGATCAAGACGATAAACGCGATAAATAAGCCGATGATCAGGCGGCTGATGAAACGTAAGAGTCCGATCTTCATGGGATCACCAGCAGTCGTATCCATTGACCACGCCATACACGCCGCGGCGGGATTTCTGGGTGATCGGGGTGGATGCTCAACAGGTCTATTTGATCCCCGTAATCCGTAAGCAACATCCGACCGTCTGACAACCAGATCGGCCTCGCTAATTGCGACCGGCCTAACTCTAAGCGCTGTAAACCCGTTGCATCGCGCCCAATCACATAGATCTGATGGTTCATCTCAAACGCGATTCGCTGCTGATCCGGTGACCAACTCGGAGATCGAGGGACATCAGGGGCGGGATCGATTAAGCGAGTAGGGGCTTGTTCAGATGGGCGACCGACTAAGATCCGTAAGGTCTCGATTGAGGTATATAGTTCTCTTGAAACCGCCGCTAACCATTGACTATCCGGTGACCAAGCGACTTCATAGAAGAACGTTGCTTCATCCGGGTTAAATGGCATCAAGCGCCGTGTTTGACGATCATATAAATAGGTGTTTTGGGGATCACTCTCAAAGGTCTGACTAAAGGTGATCCAACGTTCATCCGGTGAGAGGATCAGATCATCGATCACTTGATGACTAAACCACAACTTGGCTGTCCCGTCAGATTGCACCCAATGGGCGCTCTGGCGATGAGGGTTACGCGGGTTGATCGTTGTTTGCAAGGTTGAACCGTCCGACAACCAGACTAACTCTAGCAAGTGATCTAAGGTTGGGTAAGGGGTGACATGGCGCGGACTCACGATCAAATGTTGACGCACTCCTAAAAGCGGATTCAGGATCGTCACGCCGAAGGTGTAACGTTGTGGGTGGAGTGTGACTTGTGGATTTTCCGACGGTAAGGGTAAACCTACGGACAATCCGCGATCGATGCTCAAGAGGTACAGCTTTGCATCCCTCATGCTGTGCAACGCGATCTCTAATTCACGCGGGATCGTCCGCCCGATTGTGATCGCGGCTCCGATCAAGACGATAAACGCGATGAATAACCCGATGATCGCACGGCTGATGAAACGTAACATCCCGGACTCCTAATGGACTTCCGTATGATTTTAGCCGATTTTGCCGTTTCAAAAAGCCCTATAAATAGGTCACTTTAGGGTCGCCACAAGATCACCGGTGAGATCACATCCGCCTGATACACCGCTTGATCCACGCTCAACGGTCGCACCGTCAATTGTTGCATCCTGCGCCCAAGATCTAAGCTGACATACGCCAGATAATCCCCATAAGGCGCAAAAACACTCCCGCGGGGGGATTGTCCGTCAAAGGTAAGCTGTTGCTCTTGATTGGTGGTGAGATCAAATAAGTAGAGATCCGAATTGCCATTTTGATCTTTGGTGTAAATGAAACGATCCCCACGCCGATCTAGGTGATAAATGTCTTGTTGTTCTTCCCCACCGATATGTGTTATCGCACTTGTCATCCAGATCACCTGATATAATTTAGGGATGTTAGATTGCCATAACAGGTAAGCGATCGCGCTCCCGTCCACTGCCCAATGCAGATGCGTGATCAATTCGTCATGTTGCAAAATCAAGCGTGGATTGCCCAGATCAGCATCGCTGACCCAGAGTTGCCACCCGTTACCCGCAGACGCGAGATAGGCTAAGTGCTTGCCATTCGGTGAAAAGGTGGGAACTAAGCCCGGCTGATGACAAGTAACCTGATCAGTGGCAAGGATCAAGGTACAGAGTTGCGGCCCTTCTCCGCTAAAGATCAACCTTTGATTATCCGGAGTCCAAGTCGGTAACAGACTTTGATGCAAGGGGTGATCGATCCTCCGCATTTGACGCGATCGGACATCGTACAGATACAAATTGAACTGGCTATAATCACGGGTGAGGGCCAAGGCGAGGATATGGCCATCGTTTGACCACCCAAAATTGATCGGAACACCATAAGCGCTTAGATCTAAGTGCCAATGTTGACGCACCGAGAGATCGTATAAGGTGAGTTGTTGTGGACGATCATTGTAGGTAATCGTGATCGCGTTACCATGATCACCGATCCACCGTGCGGCACTGATCAACAAGAAGAACAGTCCCCAAAGTGCCGCGCTCCACCGTAGGATCACTGGGATCATGCGGGTGAAACCCCGCGTAGATCAAAGCCGAAAGTGCTACCTTGCCCATATTGACTCACAAACACAAGCGCACCGTGATGCCGATCGATGATGTTTTTGACCAGATGCAAGCCTAAGCCCGATCCTTCGATCTTTTGGGTTTCGGGGCTTTTGGCGCGATAAAATGGCTGGAACAAGCGCGCTTGTTGCGCTTCTTTAATGCCATAACCGTTATCGATCACCCGAAACGCCACTTGATCCGCTTGTCTTTTAAGCGAGACGTGGATCGTACCACGTTCCGGCGTGTATTTTAGCGCGTTGCTGATTAAATTGGCGATCGCCTCTTTCAGTTGTAACGCATCGCCTTCGATCCACACCGCTTCTTCCGGACAATCTAAGACATACAATTGATGTTTCAGTTGCGCTTGTCCGCGTTGATCCTGATACGCTTGCAAGATCACTTCGCGCAAGTCAAACACCGTGAAATTTGCACCTTTAGCGATCTCCTCAATCCGTTCTAAGGAGAGGATGTCGGTGATGATCTTTCGCATTCGTTGGGATGCGCTGCCAACCTCATCTAGATAGCCGTGGGCGCTTTGGGGATCGTTGTCTTGTAAGGCGGTCTTGATCATGCCGCTGTAACTTAGAATCACCATTAACGGAGCGCGTAGATCGTGGGCAGCGATACGGATCATATCGGTTTTGAGTTGTTCGAGTCGGCTGACTTTATCGTATAGGCCGCGCAACTCATCCAATTGGCTTACCGTTTGCCGATACAAGCGTGCATTCACGATCGCCACAGCGATCCGCCCTGCGATCAATTTGACAAAATCAAACGATTGGTTGTTAAAGGCGTTGTAGCGATGCGTGTCCAATTTGAGCAGGCCGATCACCTTGTTATGTGAGATCAGCGGAAGAATGATCTGGGCGGTGGTGCCGGCAATACAGGGATCATCTTTGCGTTTGCAGCCTTCATGAATCAATTCACCGCGGCCACTCCGATACACCCGCCCGATCGGGCTTTTGGCACTACGGAGCGCGTCAGCGATTAGATCATCTTGATATTGTCCGACATAGCGACTCTTTTCGATCGCCCGTTGATCACCTAACAAGACGATAAAGCCCCCCGTTGCGCCACTCAAGCGCACAGTGGAATCAAGCGCCATGGTCAAGACGTAATCAATGTCCAATACTTGCGCGAGTTCTGCCTCTACTTCGCTCAAGAGTGTCAATTCTTGCACCCGTTGACGTAATTGGGCTTGCGCTTGCCGGAGGTCAGTCATATCCCGCACGATGACCATGACTTCATCGCCTGTCAACGCCACAAAGCGCGCCTCGTAGGATTGGATGATCTCGCCTTGCGCTAAGTCATAGGTAAAGGTTTGCGTGTGACCTGTGGCGATGGCCATCTCTAAGGCGTTGAAGGTTTGACGCACGATGTATTCAGGTTGGCCGGTGTCTCGGATATTGAGGCCGGCGATCGGTTCGCTGGCCATTAGGCTACTACGGGTCTCTTGTGACTCAAATTCGATATACGTGCCGTTTTTGTTCATCACAAAAATTTGATCGGGAATGGTACGGAGTAAGGCGCGATTGCGTCTTTCGCTTTGGCGTAAGGCGCTTTCGGCCCGCTTATACTCGGTGATGTCTTGCGAAACATCGAGTCCGGCGAAAATCTCACCGTGTTCATTTTTTACGGGTAAAATGTGCGTCTGATAGATTGCACGCCCTAATTGTCGCTCAAACAGCGCGGATTGTCCGCGTAATGCCGCCTGATAAAATGGCTCAAGGTACTGTGCGTTTTGACGAGTGACCACTTCGGAAAGGGTTTTGCCTTCCATAGCGCGGCGCGAATACCCTTGACGTTCTAGGGAGGTGCCTTCGGCGATCAGGTAGCGTAGCTCACGGTTAAACAGTAACACGGAGGTATTCGGCAAGCTGCGAGCCAAGGTGCGATACAATTCTTCATGTTGCCGGAAGTCCTCATCGACCTGTTCGCGTTGGGTGATGTCTACACACGTTCCTAAGACCCCGGTGATCATGCCATTTTCAGCACGAATCGGGCTATAAGTAAAATCATACACCCCGCGCTCCACATACACCGTATTCTGGATCTCCACCCCTTGTAGCGCCTGATTGAGGTCATTTAACACTTGGGGATATGGCATCAAGACATCATAGGCGCGCCGCCCGATCAGATTTTCGGCGGAGTCATGTAAGTTGAGTAGTTTTTCTCCCTCGCATGAGATGATTACGCCTTGTGAGTCAATAGAGAATAGGGTGGCTGGTGCGACATCCAAGAGCTTATTGAGGCGATGTTCGGTCGCTTGGAGAGCCTGTAAGGCCTGTTTAAAATGACTTACATCACGTTGAAGCGAGAGAAAATGGGTGATCGAACCATTGGCATCATGAATCGGGAAGATGTTCCATTGGACGTAATATTCGCTCCCATCCTTGCGGTAATTGATCGCTTCGGCAGAGAACGGTTCGCCTTGCGCTAAACGTTCACGTAAGCGGGTCATGGTCTCGCGACTGGTTTTCGGGCCTTGGAGTAAGCGCGGGGTCTGCCCGATCAACTCGCGTTCCTGGTACCCTGTCATCTGGCAGAATGCCGGATTCACAAAAATGATGCGCGGATCGGGATACTCAAGTCCGGCGGTGGTGATCACGATAGCATCATTCGCCCAATAGATCGCGTTTTCTAAGAGATGCAAGTGGGGCCCCGGTTCACTCAGGGGCCGCAAAAGTAGCGCGTATCCATCTGCTTGTCGGCTGACGATCTGTTCCACTAGCAAAGAGCGATCGTTGAGGTTTAAACGGTGATGTTCAAGGCGGGCAGTATCTTTTAATGCGGTAAATTGGGCCCGTAACTGTTCCGACTCTTGATAGAGCATGAAATAATTCTGCCCGATTGCCGTGCCAAGCAGATCGACGGCAACTGCATCCGCGGCCAAGATCTGCCCGTCCTGATTAAGCTGTAAGGCGGCATAGCCCGCCTGTTGTAGGAGTTTGGATTGGGTCGCATCTGTAAACATTGCCAATTCGCTTTAGGTCAAACTTAATGTTGGTGGATATTCTACCATATTTGGGTCGGATGCGGGCAAATTGGTAATAAGAAACCGCTCAAACTCAACCGTGTAACTTTCTCTTGATACTGGTGAAGCGCGGTGATCCGCGCTCTTTTGCTTTTACGCCCCTTGCATTATGATCGGCTTTTGTGAAAATGAGGACAAGCGAGGTTCGCATCATGATCAAGTATGGAGTTACCGTGCTGGTCGGGTTACTGATCGGCGCGGGGTTGATCTGGGCGCAAGCAGCGACCCCAGAAGTCACCCCCGAAAGCGATCCCTGTTCGTATTCAGCATTACAGGCGGCCAAAGATGAGATCGATCAATTATTCGTGGAAGTGGCCGCGGAGGACAGCGCGGCCCTGTTGGGGGCGTTGTATGAGGCCGGTCAACGCTATCAAGAGACCGCGTTAACCTGTGGGTATTTGCCGGATGATCTGCAAAATTTGATCATCGGTACGCAAGATTTAGAGCTGATCATGACCGCCTTAGAGACGCTTTCCGGGGATCCCTTGCGTGGGCAATTGTTATATAACGGCGAAGAACAGACCGCGGACGGGGTGGCGTTAGGGTGTGGCAATTGTCATGAGCAGGGCGCAGTGGCACCGATGACTGAAGGTACTTGGACACGTTGGGATGAACAACGCCAACTTGAGCCACAATTTGCCGATTACAGCTTTGAGCGTTACATGGCAGAAAGCATCATCCTTCCTTGGGATTATTTTGTACCGGAATATCCTCAATTCACCATGCCGGATATTTACCACGATCAATTGAGTTATCAAGATCTGGCCGACATCATCGCCTTTCTCGAAAGCCAAGACCAATTGCCGTAAAATAGGTTTGTATGGGCGTGATCTTTCGCGCCCGACTCGCATTCAACAGAGAGGGGCGCTTGATGATCTCAAGTGAATGGGTCGAATCGGCCGCGGAACAGATTTTTGCCCATGCTGACAGGGCGATCGCGCAACATGGGCGTTTTACGATCGCTTTATCCGGCGGATCGAGTCCAAAACGGGTGTATGAACGCCTCGCCGAACAGAAAACGCGCCTTGATTGGAGTCGCGTTCAGATCTTTTGGGGGGATGAGCGATGTGTGCCACCCAATCACCCAGACAGTAATTATCAAATGGCGTTTCAGGCGCTGATCCGTGAGATCGAACCCTTATGTGGCACGATCCACCGGATGCGCGGGGAACTTCCACCCGAAAAGGCCGCCGAACGTTATAACGAGACCTTGCGATCAACATTCGAGACCTCGATCCCACGTTTTGACCTCTTATTGTTGGGCATGGGGAGCGATGGCCATACGCTCTCGCTATTTCCCCATAGCGCCGCCTTACTGGAACGCGATCGCGCATGTGTGGCGAATCATGTCGAAACCTTGAACGCATGGCGACTCACGCTAACCCCTCCGGTGATTGAACAAGCACACGCGATCCTGTTCTTGATCACCGGCGCGGATAAAGCGGACATGCTTCAGACGGTGCGTTATGGTGCCTATCAACCGGACAAATATCCAGCCCAATTCGCACGGGATCATGCGCGGGTGACATGGTTAATCGACACGGCCGCATCTTAGAAACACCTCCCGGAGTCGTGTCTAACTCACGACTCCGCAAGGGGGAATTGTTAAGCGGATGCGCCGCTGTAAGCACGGATGCCGATCGTCCAAAACACCCGCCCTACTGTGAACATCAACACGGTGAGCGCTATCGCACCCAAAAACGAGAGCGGCGTGAGTCGTCCGGTGAGGGCTTCAACTGGTACCGTTACCGCAAAGGCCACCGGGACTAGAAACGTCAACATAAACTGTAACCACGGCGGATAGATCCGCACCGGCCAACGGCCCGCCTCATACATGCTCTGAAAAACCTGTAAAATGTTGTCGATGCGGATAAACCAAAACGCGATCGTGGCCAAAATCAGCCAAAAACTGTAGACGATGATCCCACCCGCGATCAACATCACCACAAACGCCAATAATTCAAGCACGGTGATCTCCGCGCCCGCTTGCGTTAAACCGATCACCAATAACACGATCCCGATCCCAACATCCATCAAACGCCACAATTGAATCTGACGCACGCTCACCAACAATTGTGTATCGACCGGTTTGAGGATCGCAAAATCAAGCGTGCCTTGCCGGATGTCCTCCATCAGCATCTGCATACTGGGTTGGATCAGCGACCCGATCAAACCACCGACGATGAAATAGACCCCGACCACCGCTAACAATTCGGCTGATGTCCACCCATTGAGCGACTCGGTGTGATCGAACACGATCACCAAGCCGCCTAATGCGACCACCAACGATAGAAATGACTGTAAGACCTGCACAAAAAAATTCACCCGATATTGCAGTTCATTGAGGATGCTTACCTTAAAATAGAGCGCAATCACACGCATCACAGACCTCCCATGATCCCTAACCCGCGACCGCGGTATATTGTCGTACCCCGAACGCCCATATCAGGCGAAAAATTTGACTCATTGCCAATAACCAAAGCGCTTGAATGCCGAGTCCGATCACCACCTGCTCCATTGATAGTTGTCCTAACACCACTTCCACCGGAAACGAGAGCGTCCACCGAAACGGCAAAATGCTGGCGATTAAGACCACTTGGGCCGGCAACAAGGCCAACGGCACAAACCGCCCACTTAAGAAGATCTCCGAGACAGTATACACCCCAAAGATCGCATTGGTGCGCGTCACCCAAAACGCCGCGAGTCCCAACGTATATTGAAAGAGAAATCGAATCGACGCACCCATCAATAACGCCGGAATAAACGCCAACACCGTCCACACCTGTAAGTTAAAGGTGGGAGGATAAGCGAACGCTAGGCCGATCATCACCAAGATCACAAAGGGTAACGCGGTCAACTTTGAGGCGATATTCTCCGCGATGTCCGCGTGAATCGGGTTGACCGGACGCACCAACAAACCGGACATGAGGCCATCACGAATCCGCCATTCCATCTCCGCAACCGGCGCAACCGAAAAATGACGCACCAACATCCATGTGATGAAATAGGCGGAAAATTGCCCCACTGTGAGTCCGTCTAAACTGCCGCCCTGCTCACGAGTAACCGCCGCCCAAACCGACATATACACGATCGGCTCTGCCACTAGACTCAAGATCCAAAAGGCGGTACTTACGCGATATTGCGCCGCCGTCATCACATTGACCTGAAAATTCATCCAATAGATCGGACGTAAAAACGCCCATTTTTGTATCAAGTGAGATCTCCTTGTCTTTCACCCTGAAACTGCGGTGTATTGTCGCACTCCGGCCGCCCATACCACTCGTAAAACGCCGATCATCACGAACAACCATAATGCTTGCATCAAAAAGCCGAACGGGATCTGATCGGCCGGCATAATCCCTAAGATCAACTCCACTGGAAAGGCGATCATCCACCGGAACGGCGATACCGTCGCGATCGCCTCGATCCAATCGGGTAAGATGCTCATCGGCGCAAACCGTCCGGTGAGGAAGATCTCCGCCACAAAATACAACCCGAACAACGCTTGCGTGCGGGTGATCCAAAAGGCTGATAAGCCTAACACCCAATGGGTGATAAAGCGGATCAAGTAACCTAAGATCACGGCTGGCACAAATAACAACGCGGTCAACGGCTGTAACTGAAACGTGGGTGGAAACACCAACGCCAACCCGAACATGATCGCAAGGATGATCGGCAAAGCGACCAGTTTATAGCCAAGGTTACTGCCCACATCTTGATGAATCGGATGCAACGGGCGCAATAAGAGACCCGAAAATATCCCATTACGCACGCGCCATTCGATCGCATCTGGGGCAAGCGTCACTGTAAAATGGCGCACCAGCATCCAAGTGATGTAATAGGCGGAGAATTGCCCTGCGGTTAATCCGCCTACCGTGCCGCCTTGCTCTTGGGTGACGATCGTCCACACCGTCATATAGATGATCGGTTCGGCGATCAAGCTCAAAATCCAGATCGCTAAATTGACCCGATATTGCGACATCTCAAGTACCGTGAGGCGAAAACTTTCACGATACACCGCCCATAATGTCCTCATACGCCATTTTCCTTTTTAGTTGGCCGGTACCGCTTCATCGGGTGTCGCAAAAATCTGTTCGATCGCGTCCTCAATTGGGGGATCGGCGATGCTCACATCGGTGATCGGGAGTTCGGTCAATAGGCGAGTCGTAACCCGCGTGGCCTGATCACGGGGGACTTTCAGCGTAATTTGGCCGTTTTCTTCACTGATCACTTCGCCATATTGTGCGATACGGGCCGTTTCGATCGGCTCATCCCCGGGTCGGACGATGATGGTCTTGTTGACGTTAAAGCGATCGACCAAAGCGGACAATTGGCCGTCAAAGATGATCCGCCCATGGTGGATCACGATCACCCGTTTACACAGGGCTTCAACATCGGCCATGTAATGACTGGTGAGTAGGACAGATGCGCCATAACGGGCATTGTATTCACGGATAAACTCGCGGATTCGGCGTTGTGCGGTGACATCTAGGCCGATCGTCGGTTCATCCAAAAATAGCACTTTGGGGCGATGCAAAAGCGCACCCGCGATCTCACATTTCATACGTTCACCCAATGAGAGATTGCGAACGGGCTTGGTAATCAGCGGCCCCAGATCTAACAATTCGACCAATTCTTGAAGCGTTTGTCGGAACTCTGTTTCAGGAATGCCATAAATAGCACGATTCAGCTCAAAAGAGTCGGCCGCGGGGATGTCCCACACCAATTGATTCCGCTGCCCCATGACCAAGGTAATCTGCCGGAGAAAGGCGCGTTCGCGTTTGCTGGGTTGATAGTTGAGGACTTCTACTTTCCCACTGGTGGGATACAAGAGGCCAGAGAGTGTTTTTAGCGTCGTGGTTTTGCCGGCCCCATTTGGCCCCAAAAAACCGACGATCTCGCCGGGTTGTACCTGAAAACTGATGTCATGAACCGCCTTGACTTCGCGGGTTTTGCGCTTGATCAAGCTTACCAATGCGGCCCGTAAACCCGGTTCGCGTTCCGGGACATGGTAGGTTTTGACCAGATGTTCAATTTCAATTACAGGAGAGGTCATGGGATGTGTCCTTTGTGTTGAGTGGTTCACAATAGTTTATTAGGGTTCAGATGAATTGTAAAGCACCTTCATTGCTAAGCGGCGGTGAATGCGGCGGTAGAAAGAAAAAGATTTTTTCGGCGGCGGTGTCGTAAGATTTAGGGTTAGATCGAATCAGCTCTTGGCTCAAAAAACGCTGTATCATGTGATCGGACGCTCCTGAAAAGCTACGAGTCATCTGTGAGTGATCATAGCACAGATGAGCGAAAAAGTCGTAACAAATGTCTCGTTTTTCAAAAACCCAGAAGCGGATAAAGGGTTGTCATAGCCGGTCAAATCGCTATGATGATGTACGTTGGGGGCGGTCAAATTGTTCATTATTCAGATCGGCGAAGTCTGCCAAGGCGAAACCTTTATTACGACTTTTCCCCTACTTGTGTTACGATTGACCTATAAAAACGATAGGAGGCATCTATCCTTCGTGGGTTTTATTTTTTTCGTAGTCTCAATTTAGATCTTACAATTAACCTTACTCTGTTGCTGCTGCCACTACACAAATTTAGATCTCGTTGCTATCGTTGATGTTGTCATGTTCCGAACGAAATGAGCGTTTAGGTTTAAAAAGTCTTTTGAATCAATCGCAATATTTGGTTACAATTGAAGTTCATCATGATCATAGAGGATCTCATAATGACCGAAACCATTGCTATCCCAACAACCTTTAGCCATGTTTGCACGTACCAGCTTCATCCTACCGGGATTCATGAGTTAAAATTTGCTAATCACACCCATACGGCGGCAGACGCATATATTGAATACATGACCTATTTCATCCGGCTGTATCAGACCAAGCCGCACGAGGTGTTACGGGTGCTGTTAGATGAGTCGCTTTCGGGATTGATGCCCTTGGGGTATCTCATGCCTAAGTTGCGCCAACTGGTCAAAGATTATCCGATCCGTCCACCTTCACGTACCGCCTTTTTGGTGCAAAATGGCCCGATCGTGCGCGTGGTCGATACCATGTTCCAATTGATGAAAACGCCAAGGGAGCAAGCGCGCTATTTTGATCCGACGCAACGCGAACAAGCGATCCAATGGCTTTTAACCTAACGTATGGCGAGTCGAAGCAGCATGATCAAAGGGATACTACAAGCCTTTCCGCTAAGGTTAGCGTTGATCGCCTTCGGTGTGCTGCTTTCGATTAGTCTAGGCGCACAGGCCCCGCCTGCTCCCACGTTAGAGGATTGGTGGGAAGGCCGTGCCGATTGGGTGGTGGACATCTATGCGACTGGACTTCCGATCGGCGAAAGTGACACGATCGATCGGGGAAATGGCGTATTTTGGTCTTATCTGCACGCCAGTGATCGCTCTGCCAAGGTGGTGGATCAATGCGGTGAACCAGTCGCTTTCCCCGGTTGCGTCACCCGTTGGGAGAGCCTAGACGGGGGACGCACCTTCACCTTACCCGTAGCGGTATGTGCGATCGCTTGCCAAAGTTGCCCCTGTGAAGATCAACGCGATCATGTGGGACGCGATACCAACGGGATTCCTCGCGCCGCACAACAATACCCCCGAATCGCGGTCGCCCAAGACGGCACGCATTATCTCGCTTATGAATGGCATTCCCAGGTGATCTTACGCCGCTCACCGGACGGAATCGTGTGGTCAGATTGGGCGTATTTGCGCGTCCCGGGCGGGACTTTTCCCAGCTCATTTTCCCCATGTAACGCGGTGGAGCGGATCGGTTCACATCCTCACATTCGCGGTGAAGTGTTCGATTGTCTGATCGGCGCGCCACCCGGAATTTACGTTGAAGGTGATCAATTGTATGTGTTTGTCGCGGCCGGATCGGCACCCGGTCACATGCGCTGTTATTATGGGGATCGGCATGGCGATTTAGGACGGTTGACGGTGTGCGATCATGATCCGTTATTCGGTGGCGCACGGGAATATGGCGATCCGGGGTTATGGGGTGCGGCCGCAAATCCCTATTTTGACTTTCGTTATGTGAGTAGTGCCGATCTGCTCAAAGTGGGCGATCGTTACTACATGGCATATGAAGGCATCCGCGGCCCAGACATCCTAGAGCGCGGCATGGATACCCAATTTGGACTCGGTTTCGCCCGCACCGTCGGCGATCAGATCGATGGACCGTGGGAAAAATACCCCGATAATCCGGTGATCATGGATCTCGGTTTTAATTGGGGGATCGGCCATGCGGATCTGATCGTGATCGATGGAGTTACCTATCTCTATAGTGCGACATCCCAGACCACCCGCGGACGTTATCGTTTATCATGGAACGACGATCGCTGATTTTAAGTAATCTCAGGAAAGTTTCTTGCGCCCAACCCCAGCCTAGCCCTCGCCCATACATGGGGATGGAACTGGCCCACGTAAGATGAGCTGATCCGTCTCCATGGGTGGGGTATTTTTCTGAGGTTACTTAGAGTAGGCGCTTTCTTTATATAAAACATTGGCTGATGAGGTGATAGGGCGGAATCAGCGTTCTTGGGTGTTGAAAGCGTTAGCCTCAAAGTCAAATTCATTTCAACTTTTATGAACTTTTCAAGAGAGATTAGGTCAGGCTCACGCGGTTTGCGTTAGGCTAAAGACAAATCCGAGTGATAGGGAGATTGGTTATGAACAAACGTTTCGCGATCGTGTGTTTACTGTTGATCCTGATGATCAGCAGTGTTTGGATCGCTTTGGGGCAAGACTCCGCCACGCCAGAAGCAACCCCCGACGCACAAGTCACCGCGATGGCCTTACTCAACGATGTTGACGGCAACTTGATCGGCACGGTGGTGCTTTTTGAACAAGCGGATAAGGTGATCGTCAGCGCGGGCATTGAACTGTTACCAGATCACACCGGCTTTTTAGGGTTTCACATTCACGCGGTCGGTGATTGTGGTGATAACGGCACGGGGCCATTTACTGCGGCGGGGCCACATCTCAATCTCACCGATAGCCCGCATCCCGATCACGCGGGGGATCTACCTCCGTTGTTGGTCAATCGGGACGGCACGGCCTATTTTAGCGTCGAAACCGATCGGTTTACGTTAGCCGATCTATTTGATGCCGACGGCAGTGCGGTGATCATTCACGCCAACGCCGATAATTTTGCCAATATCCCCGAACGTTATGGCGGGCCGGATGAGGAAACTTTAAAAGCGGGCGATTCCGGTGAGCGGATCGTATGTGGCGTGATCGAACAAGGCATAATGAGTGGTGATCCGGGAACCACAGAAGCGACTCCGGCGGGTTGAGGTAGATCAAGGGGCGTGTCACCAAGCATCGCGCCCCTTGATACTCAATTAACGTAAGGTCAACCCGTCAAACCAGACCCCACCAGCACTTTGCGCGGCGATTAACTCAAGTTGGACTTGTAGCAATTTTCCACGTAAGCTCACGCTGTGATCGAATGGTTGGAAAGCATCGGTTGTGCCTTCGGCAATCGGATAAACCAACCGTTGGCGCGATCCATCACGGTAAGACAAGGTGAGACGCATCAGCGCTCTCCCTTCAAGGCGCACCGTCTGTACTAAGCCGCTTAAGGTGAGTGTATCGTCCGTTTGAAATCCAAATACCCGAAAACTTTGCGAGAGTAAGCGCGCCCCGTTGCTGCTAGGGCCGCTAAAACGGAAAGAACACCCGCCTTCACCAGCCTCATTACACACTTGGCGATCGGTGCGTGTGAGATTAAAGGCCGTCCAATAGGTGGGGTTACGTGGCGACTCCGCTTGTTCAAACCCGCCGTTTTGAAATCGGATTACCCGCGTTGGAGTGGCGATCGGCGTAGGGGAGGCAGTCGGAGTCAGGGTGGGTGTTGGAGTCACGGTGCAAGCGACATACGGCGTAGGAATCGGTAATTGGCCCTGCCAAGTGTTATTAGACTCGTTGCTTTCGGTGATGCGATTGCTAGAGTCGACCGTCACACTGATCGGCGAAAATGAGGTGCCAGTATCATCCATCCATACGGAAAGTGTGTCGCTCACCGCGATCGGGCCATTCACGGCGCGTGTTACCGTTTGATTGTTTAGTGTCACCGCGATCTCAAACTGATCGGTGTCCAAGAGCGGCGCTGTTCCCTGATTCAAGATGATCACCTGTGTCCCTAACGGCATCCCAGCGGTGAAACAGGATTGAGTCGGGTCTAAGGTAAACTTCACAAAGTTCACCACCAGATCCGGTGCGTTGGGCGGGCGCGTCGGGGTGAGTTCTACGCGAGTCTGATGTTGCGCGGTAATCAACACCGACGGCAGGAGGATCAAGAGCAAACTGATTAGGGTGAGGGTTTTCTTGTTCATCACATTCTCCTAAGCACTATAGAGACCAGGTGTTGCGGTTGGGGTGAGACTCGGCGCGCTTGGCTCTGGTGTAAGGGTGTCGGATGGGATCGGCGTGATCGAAGGGGTGAGCGTGGGTGCGGGAGTCACACTGGGCGCGGGCGTAAATGTGCGCGATGGGGTCAAGGTCGGATTCAGGGCCCGGACGAGATCGCGCCGGATATACGCTTCGTCAACGCGGGTGGTGCGCGGGTTTCGATCCACCAAGTACCAATCACTCTCCGGCACTTCGCTGATCACACAAATCACCGCGCCTGTGGTCAAAGTGTCCAAAGGTTCGCCACGGGTGGTTGGGTCGCTCCGTAAGATCGCACTCGGTTCGGCACGGATCTCAAACTCACGACAGGGTGGGATCGGGGTCAAGGTAGGGCGATCCATGCCATTGTTTCCAGCACCGACAACGGCGCTTGGCTGTTGGATCGCGGTGGCGGTACGGATGATCACCGCCCGTTGTGTGGCTTCAACCACCCCTAACCCTCCGGTCTCAAAAAACGCCCGGACTCCCTGCCAGAGGTAATAGACACCAAACACGATCGCAATCGCCAACAGAAAGGTTAACCAAGCGGGTAAGGGTCGCCTTGATGGGGGTTGCGAACCGTATCTCATGCCAGATCCCTCAACTTTATTCCGTGTAAGCGGCCTATCCGATAAGCCTTGATCGGTGAGGCTTGATCAAAACTATAGCCTGATTTTGTAGAGGTGTTAAGTCCCATCCTGATGAGATGGGACTCGAAGGCTTACACTTAGAGGGTAAAGCGTTGATATTCGTTTTGGTTGGGCAGACCCCACACGCCCCAAAATTCACGCGCTTGTGGGCGCATCAGGAGCGCGCCACAGGTTTCTGAAAAATAGGGGGCTTCGGCAACCGCGCAAATGCTGTAAGCACCATGCACGCGATCGCGGGTGAGGTTCATTAAGGTCTCTGGGGTGTTAACCGGATTATCCAACAATTCATAGGCGCGATCGCTCCGTAGATCCGAGTCTAGGATCCAATCGTCATCTAATTCTCGTTCTTCGCGTTGTGTCACCGGATAAAGGCAGCGATTGGCGTGCGTGATCGGGTCAGCTTTGAGGGGTTCGATCACCATCGTATTTGGCATGGCCTCAATGTTATAGCCGTTGCCTTCTGCATCCATCAGCATGTAATTGTGTGCGCCGGCCAATTTAGCCGAAGTCAAACAGCCCAAAGCGTCGCTTAAATTGTCTTGCATCAACATCTTTCGCATCACAAACGGCCAAGTCACCCCGATTTGACCGGTGCTGGCCAAGAGATTGTTGATCGTCACCGAGAGTCCGTGTTCGTTCATACCGATCATGCCTAAGCATCCGGTCAAGGTAAAGGTCATAAAACGGGGGGCCCCTTGGGGGCTGCCTTCTAACATGACCACGTAAGGCGTAGCGGTGTTGTGCATATCCCAGGTTTGACCGATCATCGCTTGTTCATGGAGCGTCCGTTCGCCCCCGACCATAAAGGTAGTACATTCATTTGCCGCACGCGGCGCATAGACCGACTCGGAATCGGCGTTATACACCGCATCCACAAAATCGGTAAAGCCATTGGCAATGATCAATTTAGGCAAACTCACCCCAGTC
Source organism: Anaerolineae bacterium (assembly GCA_025454525.1). Classification (GTDB taxonomy): domain Bacteria; phylum Chloroflexota; class Anaerolineae; order Aggregatilineales; family Phototrophicaceae; genus JALOOG01. The sequence goes on from JALOOG010000040.1 coordinate 46,658, forward strand.
GCCAAGGACAAGCCCTCTAGCTCGTGCATCAGTTCCGGTGAATATGCATAATGTTCTTCGACACAAGCTTCGGCGAGGTCAAGGACAGCGCGTCGGGAGAGATGACGGCCGGTCCAGATTGGATCACTGCTTAAATGGAGACGCTCTTCCGCAATTTCGCGGATGGCTTCGGCGTAAGCACGCCCATGCTGAAAACCCATTTGGTACGGTTTCCCACTCACAGAGAGCAGGCGAATCGGAGGCATGGTCACTTATCTTTCTGAGACTAGAGCCGAACGAAGATTAGGTTAAACAAACGAAAAGAACCGCTCACGGCGCAATCCCCACAAAACGCACAGACGTTTCACAGATAGATCACGGCAAGGGTTCGGTGTGTATTGCCGTTGTTTGGGTGTTACAAGGAAGTCTGACTGACTCAACGTTATCTAGTATAACGCATTTTTTCTAAAAAAGATAGGGGTGAATCGTGAGAAAACGGCACAATCGCTACAAAAGATAGTGACTGGAAGCGATTACTCTCGTAAAGTAGAAGAAAAAGTGGCAAGAGGAAAGCAACCCGATTAAACTTAAATTACTAAATGAAAGCCTGATCCCGGAGTCGCCATGACATCAAATCGTATCGCAATTCAATCAGGGGCGTAATAGCGTTTTATTTCGCTCAATAGCTTGATTGACCTAATCCACTTGTGGATCTTAACCCATAGCTTAAACTTTGAACCGATGAATCAACTACATACACGGACTTCATTACGAGATACTTTTGCCGCCTGTGGACTCGACACGGGTCACACGGTATTACTACATAGCTCTATGAAACGGATCGGGGGCTGGATCGTCGGTGGTGCAGAAACGGTGATCCAAGCGTTGCTGGATGTCTTAGGATCCTCTGGTACCTTGATGATGCCCACACACACCACCGATAATAGCGATCCCGCCCGTTGGCAAAATCCGCCAATGCCGAAAAGCTGGTGGCAACCGATCCGAGAGGCGACTCCCGCCTTTCGGCCCGAGATCACCGAAACGCGCAACATGGGCGTGATCCCAGAACAGTTTCGACGTTATCCGGGGGTGATCCGGAGCGCGCACCCGATCGGCTCATTCGCGGCGTATGGGCGTTATGCCCATGAATTGACCGCCAATCACGATTATCGTCGCCATATGTTCGGAGAAGAGTCGCCGATCGGTCAACTCTATGCCTTAGATGGGTGGGTATTATTGTTAGGGGTGTCGCATCTCAACAATACCTCGTTACACCTAGCGGAATATCGCGCTCACTGGGACGGGAAGATGTTTTTTGAGGAGGGATCGGCAATCTGGGTAGACGGGATGCGACAATGGGTGACGTATCCAATGATGCACCTAAACACGGATGATTTTGACCTGATTGGCCGCGCTTATGAGCAGTCGGTGGGTTATTTATCGGACGGGGTGGGATTGGCAGAAACGCGCTACTTGCGTCAACGACCGTTGGTCGATTTTGCGGTTAATTGGATTGAAGCGCATCGATAGATGAATATTGACAGATTGAAGGAGACAGTTTGATGATGATCTTGTTTGTAGTCGGTGTGTTGGCGCTGTTATTGGTCGCTTGCACCCCTTCCGATCCCACCGCTAATCTTCCAGAAGGCGATCCGATACGTGGAGAACGCCTATTTTCCCAGACGATCAACACCGCGCCGGCCTGCTCCACCTGCCATATGATCGATGGAGATGCGACTTTGGGCCCAGTGTTGACGGGCTACCGTGAACGCGCCGCCACACATGGCGTATCAGTCGAAGAATATACCTATATCAGCATTATCCGACCCGGAAGTTACATTGTACCGGGGTATGCCAATAGCATGTATTCACAATACGACATCCGCTTGAGTGAACAGCAAATCGCCGATCTCATCGCGTATATGTTGCAATTCTAGCGACCATTTATTTACACCACGCAAGCCAATTCCCTTTCTCACGTATGGGGAAAGCCACGATGGAGTAATTACTGTCTAGGGCAAAGATAGCGGGAAGAAAAAAGCCGATAGATACCCTTCCCAGCATCAATTTGCCCCATTTGTTGTTTGAAGATCTGAACAGCCCCGTGCGTGTTGTCAAAAGTTGTAGATGTGCGGGGCGAACAGGAAACGATGGAAGGGAATTAACCGGTATTGTATGGTATGCTTCCGTTCCATCGGTTGGATCTTTGATCACAGCGCAGCTAATGCCTCACCCGCCAGATAACCAGAGGTAAACGCGCCTTCAACTCGTGACTCTGTACCAAACGCATCCCCTGCAAACATCAACCCGTGGTGATCTTGTGCTAACAAGTACGGTTGCGGATGCTTATGGGTGGCATAGGCATAACGCCAACGTTTAAGCTGGGACTCGCGTGGCATGACATCCTCTGAAAGGTATACCCGTAAATCGGTGAACAGCGCATTGAGGATACGATCATCCGAGTCCTCCCATAATTGCGCGCTATAGGTGCCGTCCGCTTGCACCGTGATCACCGTATCTTCAGAGATCCCTTTTTGTTTGTTGTTACCGATCCAACTGATCGGCGCACCCCGTCGTTGTACTGCACCGGGTGGAGGTAAACGTAGATCACGATCAAATGCAAACAATCCCGTTAGGTTAGGTAGATACTCAATCGCATTGAGCTGTTCACGATCCTCCGCGTTCAAAGTGATTCGACCCGTCTCTAACAAAGCGAGGGATTGAGGAACCGGTGGGGTGAGCAGGATCATCGGCGCATGATACACCGCACCTTGCGTATCGGTGGCTTGCCATTGTGATCCGTGCGCTTGGAGTTGGGACACTTCTGTGTTAATCCGCACATCCTGTAAGGCACTGGCTAATTGTTTCATCAGCGCGTTCATGCCATTGCTTACCGCATAACGGGGATGTCCGTCATCGGTGACTGGGGCCAAACTGCCTGACGACCAGCCCATTGACCAGAGAAAGACCAGTTTAGACTCTAGCCAGTGATCGACAAACGATTGAAACAAGGGGGTGCGAACGGTAAAAAATTGCGCGCCATGATCTGCGACTCCGCGTTCCCCAAGGCGGCGAGTCGCCATGCGTCCCCCGATACTCCGTCCTTTGTCGAGGACCATCACGCGCTTGCCATGGTGTTCTAAACGTGTAGCTGCCATTAATCCAGTGAATCCGCCCCCGATAATCAGCACATCGGCATTGTTCGTCATCTCAAGCCTTTCTTCCGTGTTTGGAAAATCACCCATGTATTGTACCCATGAATGACCCATGCGGCCAAACATCCTAGAATTACGAAAGCTGTCAACTTGCGCTAAAGATGTCGAAAATCCGCTTTTTGGCAATTTCATAGGCTTCTTGCGTGATGTGTCCTTGCTGCCGCAATTT
>JALOOG010000041.1 GCA_025454525.1 Anaerolineae bacterium
CGAAAGATCGGCACGCTGCTGTAAGATGCTATCCTCAGTGGCACCACTACCCCGAAATTCAAAGGCACATGATCCCGTCCGCGCAAAGGCCAGATCACACAAGCGGCGCTCACCACTGGCCCCACGAATGCCCCAAAAATCTGCAAGCCCGTCCACCGGATTCAGATCCTCCTCAAAACTCCGATTCCGCAATAATTCGATCGCGCCGGGAGCGGGGGTATCGGTCAGCGTGGGTGGGATCGGGGTTTCGGTCTCGGTCGGTGGGATGGGAGTCTCCGTTTCAGTGGGCGGGATCGGCGTTTCAGTCTCGGTCGGTGGGATCGGCGTCTCCGTTTCAGTGGGCGGGATCGGAGTCGCGGTGGGGAGCGGTACGCCGTCAATGGTGATCGTCGCTGTGACCAGTTGGCCGTCTGGATTGGTGATCGTGAGGGTGGAGGTGCCGGGTTCGGCCCCGCTTGCATCCACAGTGACGGTGATCGAGGTCGGGCTGTTGAACATAAGGTTGCTGATGATCACGCCATTGGTTGCGGTAACAGTCAAGCGCCGACGACAATTGAGATCCGTCAGCGGCGAAGCGGGGGTATCGTAAAACCCTTCGCTGTTGGGGGCGGTGCCGGTGATCGTGATTTGCGTCGGGGGTTGATTATTAAACACGGTCGCGATCGATCCACCAGGGACTATCGCGGGCGGAGGGGCATTTAATCGGGCGACCTGTAACGCATACGAGTTCAACGCTTGATTGTATTGTTGGATCGTCCACAAGGTCATGTCATCACAGGGATCTAAGATCATCACCGAGTAATCCCCCCAACGCCGGCCATCGGCGGTCGGAGTCTCACCGGACGGGTTATAATCGCTCACCCCGGCAGCATAGGTGGTCGGTGTGCGGAGCGTATTTGGTGCATCTCCTACCCAACGTCCGGCATAACCCGCGCTGATTCGGGTATTATTTCCGGCCAAGCTAAAGCCTAAGGCGGCATGGCCTTGTCCATTGACCATGATACTAGGCATCCAATAGTAGATCGCGGTTGAAGCTGGATTGCCGTTAACCAACTTGCCCGCTTGCATTTGCGTCAAGGTTTGCCCGCTGACCGATAACTCATACCACCGGATGCCTACCCGCCGGCCGGGGGTGGTCAATTGGGCAGTTGTGCCATCGCTATTCATGGTGATATTTTGGGCTGTCCACAAACGGCCGTTTCGCATGATCGCATCAAACAAGCGATCATCTAATGCGTCTAATTGGCCATTGGTGTCGCCTGTATTGCCTAAATGGGGGATATTGGCCGGAAAACTGGTTAATTCCACTGTAAGCGAGATATTCGGGGAGATCGTTGGGGTGGTGCTGCCGGGGTTGGTGATCGTCAACATGGTCAAGCGACCGAACACAATATCGCTCCCAATGAAATAGCCGAACGTGGCATTCGGATCGTAGTTATAGACCCCGCGCGGACTCCAGATCCCACTATCGCGATTATTGTCAAAGTTGGTATCGACGATCAGATTACGAAACGCGGTGACAAACCCCGGGACGGCTAACAGATTCGACTCGATCGCTTGGGTTAAAAATGCCTTCCGGATCACAAAGACGGTGCTACGCTCATCTTCATCGCTACAAGCGACGTTCCCTCCGATGTATAACGCTTGCTGATCCATGCCTAGCGACGGGTAATCAAAGAAACAATCCGCATCGCCGGGGGTGGGAGCAAGATCCGCCTCATAGTAGTAAAATGTCCAGACGGTGGCCCCGGTGATCACCGATCCGTCGCTCACGGCCAATAAGACGCGGTTGTCGTCAAAGGTGGCCGGGTTGGTGAGATCGATATTGGCCGGTTGATCGATGATCGCGATAAACCAGCGGCGTGTATGCAGATCATAACGTACACGCGGATCGGTGACGCGAGTCGTCTCAATGGGCGCGGTTTGTACGTCATCAAAAAACGCATCGATCGTGGTGTCTAATGCACCGATTTGTCCGGTGTTTTTACTCATCACCCGGATGCGACCGTTGACCGTAAGCAGTAGTTGGATCGGCCCCACCGCGCCCATTGTATCCGGCGGAAAACTTAAGGTATCGGATAAGGTGGCCGCTGTATACTGTACCCCGATCGTTTGCGGGGATTGTCCGGTGATCGGGGCGGCGGGTAAATTCAACGCCTCTGGAAGGGTGAGACGCGGGTCAAGATGACGATAACGCCCATCACCAACCTCAGACTCTTGTTTAACCGACCATTCCGCTTGCGTTGCCTTCCGCATGATCTCATCGGTGGTGCGGCGAATCAGCGCGGACTCTGCTTGCATGTGATCGATCGGCGTAACACTGAACAGGATGATCCACAGGATCAAGAATAAAAAGTATCGCATCGTGGTTTCTCACTACTCGGTTAGGAGATCTCAATTAACTCTAGCGTATCATCGATCGCGTTCTAAGGAAATGTCCGCAATCGAAGCCGGATCGCCCAACGGTTCAAGATGCGTCCCGATGATCGCATGGGGTAAGGCGATACGAATCGTGTCTTCAAGTTCATCCAGCAGATGATGACCTTGTGCAACCGTCCATTCTGGTGGGACAAGGATATGCACCGAGATAAAACGACGCGCCCCACTTTGACGAGTCCGCAAAGCGTGATAGCCGATCCCATGATCTTGTTCATAACGCTGTAGGATCGCTTCGACTTGGGCGCGATCTTCCGGTGGGATCGCGGTATCCATGAGGCCATAAAACGACCGTTGTAATAAGGTCAGGCCGGAGCGCAAAATATTAAGTGCGACGAACAAAGCGATCACGGGATCTAACCATGTCCAGCCGGACAGGGCCACTAAGCCGATCCCGATCACGATGCCGCCCGAAGTCCAGACATCGGTCATCAAATGTTGTGCGTCCGCTTGCAAAGTGACCGAGTGACGGGTGTGCGCTACCCGAAATAACACCCGCGCAACAGCCAAGTTGATCGCGGCCGCGATCACCGTGATGATCAAACCGATGCCGATCTGCTCTAAGGGTTGCGGATCTAACAGACGTTGAATGCTGGGGATCGCGATGCTAAAGGCGGCGAATAAGATCAACGATCCTTCAAACCCACTGGAAAAGTATTCGATCTTGTCGTGGCCGAAGGGATGATCAGCATCAGGTGGACGCGCCGCGATAGTCAAAGCGATCAAGGCTACGATAGCGGTCGCAAGATTGACCAATGATTCTAACGCATCGGATAATAAGCTGACCGATCCGGTTAAAAAATAGGCGCTCAATTTTAGCCCGATCGTGAGGATCGCGGCTGCGATCGAAAGCCAAGCAAAACGGGTCAATGAGCCGTTCATGGTGATCCTTTCCTGCGCGGTCGCCTGCGCGGGTCAACGCACCTCGCGCCGCATGGTGGTGACAGCTGTGAAACCAAGCGATTTGAGATAGGGATATTCTTGGGTTTTGGTCGCCACAAATCCGACGCGCTCATAGAGACGGCGTGCATCGGGATTGGTGTCGATCACATCCAAGCGGATCGATTGATAACCGTGTTCCCGCGCAAATTGATACAAACGATCTAACAGTTGTGTGCCGATCCCGCGCCCGCGTGCTGCACGGCTCACCGCGATTCCATCCATCAGTAATTCACCAGGGACAGGGCGACGATGCCCTAAAAATGACAAGCCAAAGCGCCAGACACCCCTGATTAGCCCAAAGTGCTGAATCAAACTGTGGATGCGAATGGTCACCAGTTGGCTGGAGTCATGGCAAAAGCCGGCCACACCTAACAAGTGATCCCCTTCATAGGCGCTGATGCAACAATTGGGATCGAGTCCCGCTTGGATGATCGCAATGGCGCGCTGATCGTTTCCTAAGATCGGGTTTAACTTGCGTCCGAATGCCTCATAAAACAGGGTCGCTGCTTGGGAGTGGAGATGTGCGGGTAAACCGATCGTGATTTGATCATAAGTAGTCATCGGTGATTTTGACCTCTAGCGCGATGATGATAATGATGACAATGAATACAGTGTTTTGTGATGCTGGTGGAAGGTGGAAGGATTAAGCGGTAATTTTTTAAGCATGATCGGATTCTCTGCCTATTTTGCATTGATGATCATAACACACATGGACAAAAAAGAGGAAAGTTTCTTGTGTACAACCCTAGCCTAGCTCTCCCATATATGGGAGGAAACTGCCCCGCGGGGTATGGGGTGGTGTGTCTCCATGGATGAGGTACTTTTTTGAGGTTGCTTATATTCCTATATTTACCTCTACAATCTCCGATTCACTATTCGCGCAATATCCCTAACTTTATTATAATCTTCGCATCTTTCAACAGTGGATCGTCTCATGAACTGGCAATGGGTTAACGTCGTTTTCTGCCTTAGCGCTACTGCGATCTCGGTTTTTTTGGGAATTTACGCATGGCAACGTCCAAATGTGTTAGGTTCACGTTGGTTTAGTACGATGGTGTTGGCAGCCGGTTGGATCGCGTTTTGGTACGTGTTTCAATCATTAGCCGGAAATGACCTTGCCGCCTATCTCACCTTTAGCAAATTTGAGTATATCGGCTTGACCTTTATCTCGATGCTTTGGTTCGGTTTTGCACTCACTTTCGGCGGCCATGGCTACCTACTCACCCGACGTTGGATCGCGTTACTGGCTTTGATTCCGGTGATCACGATCGTGTTGGCTTGGACAAACGAATGGCATGGCTTGATCTGGGCCGAACCGCGTTTTACCTATGTGTCGATGCCGCCACTCTACACCCCAAGCTATGGCTCATGGTTTTGGATCTATGTGATCTATTCATACACCGCCTTTTTCGTCGGCACAGTGGTGCTGATCTTGGTGGCCTTGCGATCATGGCGTTTATATCGTCTACAATCGAGTCTGATCCTATTTGCAACGGGTATTCCATGGGTTGGCAACCTGATTGAGATCATCGACATCACACCATTTCCCGGGCTGTATATGCAAGCGCTGTTCCTGACGATCTGTAATATCCTTTTGGGGTTTGCGGTTTTTCGATTGCGATTGCTGGACATTATGCCACTCGCGCACAATCTCATCCTACAGAACATCCCCGACGGTGTGATCGTGGTCGATACACAAGACCGGATCGTCGCCCTCAATGCGATGATGACTCGCTATATTCATACCCCGAATGCGGTGGGAAAACCGTTAGCAGAGGTGTTTAGCGCTTTCGCTTCTGTCGTAGAAGCCCTTAAACCCATTGAAGACGGGAAATTAGACCGCAAGATCGGGGATCAACATATTCAGATCCGTGTGACACCACTACATGATCATCGCAATCAAGTACGCGGACGTTTGTTTATCCTGAATGACATTAGCGCCCGTGTCCGAGCCGATCAAATTCAATATGAGCAGCAGATCTTCACCGAGACGATCCGTCAGATCACCAATCAACTCAACAGCACCTTAGACTTAGAGCGCGTTTTGAGCCTAATTGTGGAAAGCGCAAAGGTGGTTTTGCCCAACGATCGCACGGATATGATCTTGCTTAAAGCGGATGGTGAAACCGCCCATGTCTGGCAACATACCGGAATCATTGCCGCGGATATGTTGGTGTTGGCAGGGTTAAGCTTTAAGTATCGTGATTTTCCGTTATTAGCAACGGCCGCCGATCAAGGTATCGTGATCGTGCCGGACACCCGTCAAGAAGCACGTTGGTTACAGGTGCCAGCACTCACCGAAATTCGTGCGATCGCGATCGCTCCGATTTATGTTAAGGGCAAGATCGGCGGTTTTATCAGCCTTAATAGCTTTACACCGGATCGCTTCGATCAACGCATCGGGGATCGCTTGCAGATCTTCGCGGTACAAGCTGGGATCGCGTTACAAAACGCGCAACTTTACGAACAGGTCAAACATCAGGCCGATGAATTGAATCGGCGGGTCGACGCACTCACGATCACGCAAGCAGTTTATGATGAGATCAAGCCCGCGCTCAAAGTGCAGAATCTAATTGACCTTGCGTTAGATGCGATGGTGCGTTTATCGGGTGCGGACGGTGGTTTTATCGCCTTATTGGACAGCGGTCAATTGAAGTTGATCCAACATTTTGGACTCTATGACAAAAAGATGTTAGAGCAGGATCTACTCGCTTCTCAAAGTGGCCTGACCCGCGCCCTGTCCGAACGTCGGCCTATGTTGATCCAAGATGATCCGTTGCTCACGAGTGCGATGCCCGGCGCACGCGCTCAAATCCAACTCCCGATGACCAAATCGGATCAAGAATTGATCGGGATTGCGGTGGTTGAAACGCGATCCCCAACGCGCTTTACACCAGATCGGTTTCAATTGATGGGCTTATTGTTAGATCGGGTGATTTCGGCATTGGAAAATGCCCGCTTGATCGAAGCGATCGAAGCCAACGCCAATCAACTCCAAGCGTTGTATCAGCATGTGAGTCACTTAGAGCGCCTCAAAAGTGATATGATTCGCATCGCGGCCCACGACTTACGTAACCCGATCGGCGTGATTCGCGGTTATACCCAGATCTTGTTGATGGAACAAGAGGGGGGCGAATACCAACACTTTTATGAAGCGATCGAACGCGCTTCTAAACGCATGTTACAGATTGTCGAGGATATTTTGTCCTTAGAGCGGATCGAACGGATCGGCACGATGGTTCAAGATCCGCTGCCCTTACCCACCTTGACAGAAGAGATCATTGGTGAGTTTTTATTGCTGGCCACGCAAAAAAATCAACAGATCGAAACCCATTTTGAGGCTTACAACTGTCAAGTAAAAGGCGATGTGGCACAAATTCGTCAAGTGATCACCAATTTTATCAGCAACGCGATCAAATATACCCCTGAAGGGGGTCAGATCAGGGTGAAATTGACTTGTGAGGAGAACTTGGTCAAATGGCAAATACACGATACGGGATATGGGATTCCCAAAGACCTACAAAAACGCTTATTTGAGCCATTTTATCGCGTCAACACCCGCGAAACCCGACAAATTGAAGGCACAGGATTAGGTTTGTATCTGGTCAAGAATATCATTGAACGGCATCACGGGGCGATCTTATTTGAGAGTGTTTATGGGCAAGGCAGTATGTTCGGTTTTGCCTTGCCCTGTGAGTAATGGTTTACGCGGGGGTGAAGCGGAAACCGCCTTCGCCTTGCATCGAAATATAACCAATACCAGGGAAGGGGAAGTGATAACCGCTCACCAATAATTTTTCATTGGTGGCACGTTCTAACAACGCCCGGCGGGTGGCAGCCGCCATATCGGGGATCGCATCAAACCCCATGTACCAATCTGGGTTTGCTAATGAGATCGCCGCATGGTTCGCCGTGTCCATCAGGTGTAGGAGTGAACTTCCCTCTGAATTGAGCAGGAATACGGTATGGCCGGGGGTGTGTCCCGCCGCCAAGATCGCTTGAATGCCGGGGATCACTTCATCTTCTGGATTAAAGAGCTGGACTTGATCCGCGTCCATCATCGGTTTTAAGAGGGCATTGGCCGAGGCGATAAAACCATCTGCCAATTCGTTTCCGGTGGTGGTTTGCAAGAAGTCGTATTCCGGCTGCGAGAGGTGATAAGTCGCATTTGGATATAATGGAGCCACGGTGTCGGATAAGCCCGCCACATGATCCGGATGATGATGCGAGATTAAGACATCGGTGATGTCAGCGGGGGCAATTCCCAATAATTCAAGCGTGGGGATCAATTTACCGCTATTCGGGGGATTGGCATCAAGGGCGATCCCATTGAGGCCGGTATCGATCAAGATCTTGCGATCAGCGGTTTCAATCAAAGCGATGTTGAGCGTGGCACTTTGTGGGCCGGTGGGGAGATTGTTGGCCATGAGGGCCGCGTCAACCGCTTCTGGTGCGGCATTCACCGCAAATAAACTTTGATCCAAGTTGGTTGCACCATCTTGAAGGATCGTTACTTGGAATGCACCTACAGTGGTACGATAAAATGCGCTTGCCGCGGGTTTCACCGGAGCATGATTATCAGCCCGTAATAGATTTTGAGACCAAGAAGTCGCCCATACTGCACCCATCGCGCCTAAACCAAATCCTTTTAACAAATTGCGACGTGAAATGCTCATTGTAACCGATCCTTCCATAAAGTGTAAGCTGTGCTGTTACTCACTATATCCAAATGGTGCATAATTGACAACTGATGATCGATCAAGGGGAACATCAGCGCTTTGCAAGGCGCGATTGGATTTTTCTGGATTGAACGCCATCCATTTTGAAGCGATACCCCTAGATTTAAGCCCTGCAAGTCTATCAAAAATGCGCTATGCTATAGGATAGCAAGCACAAAAAGGAGCAGCACGATGTATAAGCGAATTACGACCCTTGCGATCTTGCTGCCAGTTCAGGCACAAGTGTTTAGTGGCACCAACTGGCAGGCCCAATATTTTAACGATCCCAACTTTACCACGCTCATCACCTCTCGGGTTGAAAACAACCCGATCAATATCAGTTGGGGATCGGGCGGGCCCTTTGACGGAGTGGTCGATAACTTTTCGGTGATCTGGACAGGGATACAATCGTTTCCCAACACTGGCACCTATCAATTTACGATCAGCCGCGATGAAGATGCGGAAGTGATCTTTAACAACGCGGTGATCATCCCGTTCCAAAATGGGATCGGCACGACCACCTACACCGCTAGCGTATCAGTGAACGCGGGTAATTATCCGATCACCGTGCGTTATCGGGAAGTCACTGGCAACGCCTTTGTGGTTTTTAATTATACGTTTGGGGGCGGTGGCGCGGGTGGGACTCCGGTCGCTACAGCCACACGCACTATCACACCCCTTCCGGCGATTCCCCCCGGCGCGTTAACTGCCACGGTGATCCGCGCATCGGTGTTAAACGTGCGTGATGCGCCTTCTTTGGGCGGTGGACGCTTAGGCACGATCTTACGCGGTCAAACCTATCAGGTGGTGGGACGTAACGAAAATGCCACTTGGTTCTTGTTACAATTATCGGGTTATCAGGGGTGGGCATGGGGGTATTACCTGTTTGTCAACGGGAATGAATTTAACGCCCCTGTGCGTAGTCCCTTCGGGACGATCGGTGTCCCCCCAGGGGTGATTGATACCGGAGTCGTGGCGCAATCAGAGTCTACAATGCGCTTAAGGTCTGAACCCAACGTAGCCTCTGCACAAATTGGGCGGATCACTTGGGGCGGATTCTTGCCGGTGATCGGGCGGACTTCTGATGGATTTTGGTATCAAGTCGTCTGGAAAGGCACGGTCGGTTGGGTCTATTCGCCATTTTTACGGATCACACAAGGCGATCTCAATAGCGTGCCGATCGTGCGTTAAGGGATCGCATAGTACAAAAGCGGGCCGCCATCCGTAATCCCGCCATCGATCCCAATACAATGATCTGCTGCATAACGATGTACCTCGGTCACCTGCACATCGGGTATTGCCAACGCTGTCCCGATGCGTGAGTGACCGTGGATGATACATCTCCCGCCGAATTGCTTGAGCATCGGGTGAATGACGGACTCGCCTTCGCGCCAAAACACCCGATGCGCGCTAAATTCCTTCAACCATTGATCCCACACTTGCGGGTCAAAGCTCCGTAAGATCTCGGTGAAACGTGCATTGACGGCTTCGATCGTCTCACCATAGTTGCGGTAAAAGGGCGTGTCCGCGTGCATGATCAGATGATCACCGATCAAGACCATCGCCGGAAGATGCGTGATCCAAGCGACCTGCTCTGGCGTGAGTCCAAGTAAATCGGTTTCGATCCCGCCGCCCATCTGCCAAGTTTGATAAAAACTCTCGCCTGTGCCGGTGTTGGTGAGGCTCCCAAAACGATGCGCTGCTAAAAACACCCCTTCATGATTGCCTAGCAACGCGGTGACTCGGCCGCCATGATGCTCGGCTTGGATCTCTAAACTGATCAAAAAATCTAACACTTTGAGTCCATCCGGCCCACGATTGACGTAATCCCCAATAAAACAGAGGTGTGTCTCTCCACCGCACCAGGTGAGATCATCGTTAATCACCCACAATTCGCGTTTGAGGAGCTTGATCAGCGGCTCATAATGTCCATGAATATCTGCGATCACGTAAGTTGGTCTGGTCATCAGCGGTTCGCCTCATTTAAGGATATGCAATCGGGTCAAGCAAGATCTGGTCGTTTTCTCCCACGCGCAAGATCGCACCTGTGCGCTCATCTATAGCACGTAAGGTGACTTCCCACACGACAGGCATCGATACAGGTGGCAAGGGTAACACGATCACATCACGAATTTGATCGCCTTCACGCCAACAAGTGGGCAGATAACCGCCCGCCTGCGCGTACCATCGGAACGGGTCAGCGATAATTTCCCCGTCAATGGAATTTTCGGCGCGTGCGATCAACTCAAATTGATACGGGCGTTCGGTCGGTCGAATCCCACTCCAATGAAATTCAAAGGTGATGGCTTGTGCGCTGGGATCGGCGATAAAACGATATTGATCTAAACGGATCGCGCCGCGCTCACTCGCTAAGGTGAGCGTGGCCGGTCGAAAGGCCAAGCTATCGCCTAAAGTGCCAATGTCAGCACGCGGGCCGGTCGGTTGTGGGTTGAGATCTAACGGCACGACGCTTAACACGGTAGCCATGACCGCGACCATCACCGCTTGCATCACAATCAACGGCGCTTCACCTAAATGTTTTAACGAACGTGCTAAACTGATCACCAAAAACGGCGCGTAGAACGAGAGAATGCGGCCGTTTTCACCCTGCACAATGCCGATCACATTTACGATCAAAATCGTGACCCACAGGGCGATCGTCAACACATCGATCGCCGTCTCACCACGCCGCCAAAGCGCGATCGCTAAACTCCAGAGCGACAATGCGATCAACGGAAAGCCCATAAAGAGGAACAGATCATACGGATGTAAGATCAACCATGCAGCGTAATCGCGTTGTACCAGATCACGATGACTCGCGAGGCTCACTTGCCAAAGATCAAACGGGGTGAGTCCGGTATAGAGTAGAAAAGCGATCCAAATACTCAATAAGCCGATCGCGAACCAAATTCCCGCGATCACGGTGCTGATAAACGGGTGGGTGCGACGGGTATACCAATCGCCCAAGGTGAACACCCCGAACAAAAATAACACGGGTAACACGGCGAAATTGAGGAAAGTTGTGATCGACATAACGGCCCCGGCCGCTAGGATCGCCGGAATCTGATCGCGTCGCAATCCATAGACCAAGAGTGCGAAAGCCAACGCACATAAGGCGGGGTACACCGTGTTCCAAGTGGGCGCAAATAACGCGATTGTCGGGATCAATGCCCACCAGAGCGTCACACGCCGGGCTTGATGTGGATCGTCGGTGAGCAGTCGAGTCGCCCAAAACACAGGAAACAGTCCCAAGGCGGCCAAGAAGGGCATGAATAATCCGAGGCCGGCACTGAGGATCTCCGCGTCGGTATAGCGCATCACTTGGATATCACTGCATTGATAAGCGCGCCATTGATCGCTAAGTGGGGCGCGGATTCCAGTGAACAGGGGGTGATCGAACACGTTGGCGGCCCAATAGTGGAATAAGGCTTGCCCGGGTGGACTGGTGGTAAAGTGGATCAGGTTCGCAGCTTCGGCCTCTTGCATGATCATCGGCCAACGTCTTAAGGCGGCCGATGCGCCTTCATCAGCGATGATCCGCGTGGCGATCGCGCTTCCACCGGTTTGAACCGGGGATACCGTGCGTGTAAACAGCAAAAAACCCGGATCGCCACGGACTCCGACCACGGCAAACGTAATCACACACGATCCGATCAACGCCCATAAGAGCGTCTGTTTGGTGTGTCGTCGGACGATCCACGCGCCGATCAAATACACGATCAAGGCGATGATCAACAGGATCACGCCATTGGGGGAATCGGGAAGCGCATAGAGCCAATCCCAACCTGCCCCCCCCCGTAAACCGGGGTAAAGATCGAGACTGAAGATGATTAAAAAGATCAGGGTCGCCCCTGCAAGTAAAAAAGTCACAGTGTCATTTGCCTTTCGAGTCGCGGCTAAATGATAACCTT
Organism: Anaerolineae bacterium; assembly: GCA_025454525.1. Taxonomy (GTDB): domain Bacteria; phylum Chloroflexota; class Anaerolineae; order Aggregatilineales; family Phototrophicaceae; genus JALOOG01. The sequence continues at coordinate 12,008 of JALOOG010000041.1, forward strand.
GTTTGCTCGCTTTGGGAGTCTGAATTTTAAATGGCATCAATAGCAAACGGATCAGAGGTAGGTATAGAAAAGTTTCTTGTGTACAACCTCACCCTAGTCCTCCATACATGGGTAGGGAACTCGCTTGCGTAAGATGGGTTGCTCCGTCTCCATGGATGGGATATCCGAGGTTATTAGGGAGCGCTGCATCTGGCGGATACGATCATTCAAATTGATGCACAAAGTCAATACAATGCGATCAAGGTGCAGATCTTTCGTAAGAATGTTACAATGTTTTCCCTCTAAAGTTTTGGCACTAACAATTTTGACCAAAAAAAATTTCACGGAGGCCCCATGTTCCAATCAATCGCAAGTCGTGTCCCTCGCTTGATCGCCTTGGTGTTGATCGCAATGATGACCCTGATCCCGTTGCAAGCGCAAGAATCGACTGGGGGGACGTTGCTGGTCGGCATGAACGCACCCGTCAATCTTGATCCCGCCAGTGGTTCAAATGACCCAGAAGTGCTGTTTAATAACACGCTTTACGACACCTTATTGGACGTGCTGCCCGACGGCACGATCGTCGAAAATCTCGCAACCGCCTATACCATTAGCGAAGACGGACTCACCTATACCCTCACTTTGGCAGAAGGGGTGATGTTCCATGACGGCGCGGCGTTTAGCTCCGCGGATGTGCTGTTTACGTTTAATCGTTTGCAAGAACTCGAATCGGCGGCCTTAGGGTTGTTAAGCGGTGGAAATTTTGAAATTGCTGCACCCGACGCGCAAACAGTGGTGTTCACACTCACGGAACCGAATGCCGATTTTCTGTATGGCTTGGCCGGACGTTTGACCTCGATCCTCAAAGACGGCACGACGGAACCGAATGTCGTGGTTGAAGGTGATACCCCCTATCAGAACTTCAACGGCACAGGTGCATTTCGCTTGACCGATTACCGGGCCGGAGAGCGCGCTGTGTTTATCGCCAACGCCGATTACTTCCGCGAAGGTGAGCCGAAACTGGCCGGACTCGAATTTGTGTTTATTGAGGACGCACAAGCGCAAGTCGATGCGTTGATTACAGGCGAAGTCCATTTCATCTTCAAGTTGCCGATCAACCAAGCGATCCAATTAGAGGCCCAAGACGGGATCACCCTGCTAGAACGCGCCACGAATCAACATGGCGTGATTCGAATCCGTTCAGATGAAGGTTTTATCGGGGCTGATCCACGCATCCGGCAAGCGTTCAAATTGGCAACCGATCGCGAAGAACTCAATTTGATCCTGCAAGAAGGACGGGCGGTGATCGGCAATAATGACCCGATCGGCCCAGCTTTTGGCCTGTACTATGATGCGACGATCACCACGACCGATTATGACCCCGCGCAAGCGTGTGCCTTGATCCTTGAGGCCACCGGACAAGAACGCATTAGCCTTGATTTTTACGTGGTGGATGCGTTGGGGTATCCGGATATGGCCACGGTGTTACGTCAACAATGGGCCGAAGGCTGTATTGATGTGAACATCTTGGTGCGGCCGGAAAACGTCTACTATGGCAATAACGAATGGATGGAAGTCGAATTGGGCTTGACCGGATGGGGCGATCGCCCGATCCCACAACAATACTTGATCGAAGCCTACATCACGGGCGGGATCTACAACGAGTCGCATTGGTCAAACGAGGCTTTAGACGCATTGGTCGCTGAAGCAGGTCGTACCACTGATCCGACCGCCCGTGCGGAATTATACCGACAGATCGCGCAAATTTTCGCCACCGATGGCCCGATCATCGTGCCGTATTTCGCGCCGATTTTTGGGGCGGTTCGTAACGAGGTGCAAGGCCTAGAGATGGCCCCGTTCCCCGGCAATACCGATTTCCGTAACGTCATGTTGGGCAACTAGACAGGGTAAAACGATCTGCGTGGGGCCATGGCCCCACGCAGATCTCATGAGGATGATAGTCAAACAAACTTTTGAGGTGTTACGACAATTGAGCGCCCGTCCGCTCTCGCTGATCGGGATGCTGATTGTCCTGTTGTTCTTATTGATCGCGTTGCTGGGGCCCACCCTTGCGCCTTATCCGTATGATGAATTTGCACGCGATGCCGACGGCATGGTGCAGCGGCGCGTCCCACCGTCTTTAGCGTTTCTCTTCGGCACCGATCAATTCGGCCGCGATGTTTTTAGTCGCGTCTTGTGGGGAGCGCGTGAGATCATCGTGATTCCCGGCATTGCGACCACGATTGCAGTGATCTTAGGGACAAGTTTAGGGCTATTGATCGGCTATTTCGGCGGTTGGATCGATGAGTTGATCTCACGCGGCTTTGATAGTCTGTTAGCGATTCCGGCCTTGGTGTTAGCGTTGGTGGTATTGACCACGATCGGATCATCGGGTATCAGTGTGATCTTGGTGATCGTGATCTTGTATACGCCGATCGTCACCCGCGTGATCCGGAGTGCAACGCTTAGCTTACGCACGGTTGGCTACGTTGAGGCGGCAAAGTTACGCGGTGAATCGACAGCCTTTATCTTGTTTCGGGAGATCTTGCCGGGGGTCTTGCCCGCCTTGGTGGTAGAGGCGGCCTTACGCTTTTCGTATGCGATCTTCTTGACGGCCTCGTTAGGGTTTTTGGGACTCGGTGTGCAACCGCCTTCACCGGATTGGGGCTATATGGTCAATGAAGCCCGTGAGACCTTTTCACGCACGCCGTGGGCTTTGTGGTTTCCAGCGGGGGCGATCGCGTTGTTGGTGATCGGCGTGAATCTGTTGGCTGACGGGCTTCGGCGCATTTTCCGCTATGAAGGTTCGTTGATTTAGACCGATCGCGGTGGATTCAGATTGCACGGATCGGTCATTTCCGATTACATTGTCCCTACTTTGCCACGCGGTCAGTTACGCATATAATCAGACCAAAACATCGATCAAAGGGGCGCGGCCTTGGGTGTACAAAATTTATCGGGACGGGTGCTGGGACAATACGAATTGCGCGAATTATTGGGCGCAGGCGGCATGGGCGCGGTGTATTTGGCTTATCAACGCACCTTAGAGCGTCAAGTCGCAGTCAAGATCCTCAATGTCACACTGATCACCGATCCCGATTACGTCGCCCGCTTTTATCGAGAGGCCAAAACCTCCGCCGCCTTAGAACATCCCCATATCGTGCCGATCTACGATTACGCCACCCAAGACGGGATTAGTTACGTCGTGATGCGCCTCTTAACGGGCGGATCATTGGCCGAACGTCTGGCTTATAGCTTGAGTCATCAGCGTCCGCTGCCCGGTTTGACCGAGACGGCGGTGATCGTGCGGCAATTAGCCAACGCCTTAGATTATGCCCATTCGCGCGGGGTGGTACATCGCGATGTGAAAACCAATAACGTCATGTTTGACGAACAAGGCACCTCGTTTCTGGTGGATTTTGGCATTGCGAAATTGATGCACGCCACCAGTGCCTTGACCGGAACGGGCATGACCGTCGGTACACCGTCCTACATGGCCCCGGAACAATGGCGCGGTGACGATGTGCAACCGTCCGCCGATCAATACTCGTTAGCGGTGCTGACCTATCACACCCTCACCGGGCGGATGCCATTTGAGGCCGAAACTCCTTACGCACTGATGCACAAACATCTGAATGAAGAGCCAACTCCGCTGACCGTCTTTCGCGCCGATCTGCCGGATGCCGTGCGCGGTGTCTTAAATCGCGCCCTCTCTAAAGACCCTAACCAACGCTATCCGACCGTAACCGCTTTTGCCGAAGCGTTTCAACAGGCGGCGCAAGGCAGTACCGAAGGGAGCGCCGCCTCACACTTTTTTGTCACGCCCCTTCCGAAGCGCAACTTGTTACCGGATTTACCGACAGTCAGCGATCAAGTGATCACCCCCGATCGTCCGGTAACGCCTTCACCACGACAAGAGACCGAAATTGTCAAAGATCCCGCCGCACGCAACCGATTATCGCTGGGGTGGTTGTTGATCGGTGTGATCTTGGCGCTGTTGATCGGACTCGCCGGGTTATGGGTGTTTGATCCGTTAAATCTGATTCGCGAGAGTGGCACTTTGGTGGGATTACCACCCACCAACACGTTAGACAGCCGTTCCGCCGCGCAACGCACCCGTGAGGCGATCTTCACTCAAACCGCGACTCAATGGACGATCACGCCGACTCCAGACGTTGATGCGACCCTCAACGCGGAGTTGACGGCCTTGTTTGCCTTAGATCTCACACAAACAGCCACACAATGGACATCGACTCCTACCGCCAGCCTAACGATCAGCCCGACTCCCACCGCGATTCCGTCAGAGACGGCGACGTTAGATGTACGCAACGCCGCGCAAGCGACCCGCGCCGCTTTCTTGACGCTCACCGCCACTTTATGGACGGCCACACCGTCACCTGATGTCACCCGCATGATCGGCGCGGAATTAACCGCGCTCTTTGAGCAGGATCTCACCATGACGGCCACACTCTGGACTCCGACTGCTACCCATACCGCTACCCCGACCGATCGCCCGACTCGTACCTCCACTTTTACCCGTACACCGACTTCCACGATCACCCCTAGCGCGACTCCTGAACCGTTGGCACAATGCCCGAACACCCGTCCGAATCGTTTGTATCCGGGGGGACAAGGCTTTGTGTTATCAGATGATACCCGTAGCGTTAACGTGCGTGCCGGGGCTGGGTTGGATAACCCGATCTTGGATCGCATCCCGATCAATACGCAATTTGTGGTGTTAGAAGGGCCGGAATGTAACGGGGATTTTGCGTGGTATCAGATCGAATACATGGGCGATCGTCAAGGATGGATCGCCGAAAGCGACAGCGAGATCTATTTTATTGCACCCTATCTCTTACACCCCGGAACCGGTGATACGCTGTTGACCACTTGCGCGATGTTACGCGGAGATGATTTTGAGCTTGGCACTCAAAACGATTGGTTTTTCAATAGCACCGATACCTATGAGATCGCGGTGCGCGATGGCGCATATCTCATGCAGATCTATCCAAGGGCGGAGGGAAGTTCATTAGATCCGCAAGGGGAAGGGAATCCGGTGTTATGGGGCAGCTTACGCGAATTTGAATTTGAAAACGGGAGTGTAGAGGCGATCTTAAGCGCAGATCCGTTTAATGTGCGTTCAGGTACGATCACCGGACTATGGTTACGCTTCCAAGGGGATAATTACTACTTGGCCTTTATGTTACGCGGGGATGGGCGCTATCGCATCGCACGTTATAGCGTCGAACAAGGGTATGAGGATCTGGTCGGATGGACGCGCAGTGCGGCAATCAATACGGGAGACGGTGCGTTTAACACCTTACGCATCGATCTTGATGGGCATCGCGCCGATGTCTTTGTGAATGGGGTCTACCTTGCCAGTCCGATCGATGATACTTGGGAGCGGGGACGCTTGGCCTTTTGGGGCGCTTCACGTCAAACCCCGGCCACATTTAGTTTAGATTATCTCCGTGTCTGTCGCTTATAACGGGATCTGAGATGACGCTGTTTATCTTGTTTTTGATAATTGGCTTGGTGATCGGACTGCTCACCCGCGGCGATCTGCTCAAGTTAGGTGAATTGAAATTCAAACAACCCGGCCTCTTGATCCTAGCGTTGCTGATTCGTTTGCCGTTGCAGTTTTCACCGGAATTTAGTCAAGCGGTGGGTGGGGCGGTGGGCGGACTGTTACAAGTGATCGCGTTTAGCGCCGCGATCGCGTTTGCAATTGCTAATCGCGATCAACGGGGTATGTTCTTGATCGCGTTAGGTGCGTTGTTCAATATTTTGCCGATCGCCACCAATGGCGGTTATATGCCCGGGGATCGGGCGATGTACGCACAATTGTTGATCGCGGATGGTCAACTGGAGCGCGCTGAATGGGTCGATAGCGCCGATATTTTGCTTCATACTCGTCGGATCACCCCAGAAACGCATTTTTGGTTTTTATCTGATGTGATCCCCGTGCCGCGTTTGATCTTCACCCGTCCCTACATGATTAGCCCCGGAGATGTGTGTATGGCTTTGGGGATCATGGTTCTGGTGATCGCGACCATGCACCGCCGACCTACGTTAAGGCTCAGTTTAGAGGATATTAAGGCTTAAGACAGCGAAATTTATACACATTTTGCCTTTTGAGGTTGATTGTGAAAAAAAACCTTAATTCTTAAACGTTTCACCTCGCTTGACTTTGGTTTGAATTGAGTTAGAATAGGGTTTAGATAAAGCAATCACGTTTACACAATCACAATGAATTAAGGAGTACACATCATGAAATCACGTTTGATTAACGTTGTTCTCGGATTAGCCGCTTTAGTCGCGATTATGGTTGCGATGGGCGCTCCTTCGATGAATTGGTAATTTCACACGCTTCTGCTCCCCATGAAACCGCTGTTTATGGGGGCGTTGCTTTTTTTACTTAAATCAACTTTTTTAGCTTTTCAAAAAAATAGCCTGTCCATCCTCGTTTTAGAAGATGGGCAGTTTTTTTTATGCCTTTAGCGTAGATGCTCTTTACGAATCACCAATTCCCCCCATAATCGTAACAGATCTGTCCCGGTGCGAAAGATGCGACCAAAGCGGAAAAATTGAGACCGTCCATGCACCCGATGATGATGTGAGACCGGGGCCTGCACGATCTTAAACCCGTGATCTTGGATCTTTTTCATCATCTCCACACAGATCACCCCGCTATTGCGAGTCAACTTGACCTTATCGAACACGCGGCGATGGATAATCCGAAAATCGCAATCGACATCGCGCACCTTGAGTCCAAACATCCGACTGACCACCTGATGATAGATCCCGCCGATCAAGATCCGATACCACGGATCGCTCCGTTGGGTTTTGTAACCTTGCGCCATATCGATTCCGGGCGCGATCAACGGGTACAAATTGCGGAGATCGCGCACATCGTATTGTGCATCCCCGTCGGTATAGAAGATCCATTCTTTGGTCGCACTCTCAAACCCGGTGCGTAACGCCCCTCCGTAGCCGCGATTCTGGACGTGATGCACCACGCGCACGCGGGGGTAATCGGCGGCGAGGCGATCCAAAATTTGCGGCGTAAAATCTTGGCTGCCGTCGTTGATCACGATGATCTCATAATCGTCGGTGAGTTCTTCGGCAATCAACATGGCGGAAACGATCATACTGGCGATCGTCCCCATATCGTTATAAGCTGGAAAAAAGATCGAAAGTCCCATCAGAGTTATGTCCTATGTGCGGGTTTGCGCGCCACCATGATCAACGAGACTCCCGCTGGAAAGCGTTGTCCTGCGCCAATCCAAGCGCGTTCTAAGCTCAAAATAGCCCCTAAAAGGGTGTTGATCGGCTCAGCGGTCGGTTTAACATCCGATTCGCCGGCTTGGGTGCTTTGTAACTTACGGATCAAATAGATCAACGGTAATAAAAAGCTGTTGGCATAAGTCAGGCGGATCGGTTCGAGTCCGGCCGCACGCACCCGCTCCGTGAGGGTTTGGGCGGTGTAGCGCCGTAACACGTTCCATGCGACATCATGTGAACCGCTTAAGGCGGGCATGGCCGCGGCCCGAATATAGACGTATCCATCGGGACGGGTGATCCGTGCCAATTCTCGGATCGCCCGTTGATCATCCGGGACGACCACCAACACATCAAACGAACAGACCAGATCAAAATAGTCATCTGGATAGGGGATCGCTTGAATGTCCGCTTGAGCGACCCGCCCATCTAGGCGTTTGCTGGTATACTGCACCGCGTAACGGGCGTAATCAAAGGCAAATACCCGCCCCCATGTTTGTAACATCGCGAGATTACCGCCGGCCCCGCAACCCGCATCCAAGATTCGCAGATCGCGCCGTGCGCCGATCACCGGATTTAACAAGGTCTGAGTGATGCCACGCATCCCGCGAAACCACCAATGCGAAGCCTCTAATTCATCCATTTCTTGGTAGAGTGATAAGTTATCCATGTTCGCCTTTCGCTTAACGGGCGGCCGCCACTTGGCGCAAGCTGACTCGTTGTGACCATAACCCGATCAAACCCAGTAGGGTTGTAACAAATAAAGTGGCGGCGTGAAAGGTGACTCCAACCGCCACGGCCGGCGCATAATCCGCCGGATTGAGGGAGGCGATTAAACCCGCCGCCCATAAACCCACGACGACTCCCGTCTCAAATTGCCCGACATTGCCCGGCAAGGCCGGCAAAGCCATCGATACCCCGACCAAAAAGATCATCGCGATCGCACTCGCTAAGGACGGTGCGGGAAACAGAATCCACAAGATCGTCCATCCTGCCAAAACATCCACCAACCACCCGATCACCGTCCATCCCAACGCGCTTGATAAGATCGACGCTTGTCCGATCGGACGCAACCCGCTGATGAAATGCTCAAAACGTGCCTCTAAGCGCAACCGCTCTAAAGCCGATCCACGCAACCGACGCAACGGAGCGCGAAACCAATCCGGTTTGACTGCGATCACGATCAATCCAATCGCGCCGATCACCACGGAGAGCGCGATCCCCGTGCCGAAAGTCGCGATCTCCGGCCGGGCCGGGAGCAATAGCAAGGTGAGGCCGAATAAACCCAACAAAGCCAACAGATCAAATAAGCGTTCCACCACCACCGTACTTAAGGTCAAAAAGGCGGGGATCGGGGGATCAAGGCGCGTGGTCATCCAAGCGCGGGTGAGATCTCCGGCGCGTAAGGGTAACAGTGAATTGACAAAATAGCTGATGTTGCTGATATGAAAGCTATGCCACAAAGAGAGCTGCTGCGGGAGCAGCACTTGCCAACGCAACGCACGGGTGAGCATACTCACCAACAACAAGGCGATACACGGCAACACATACAGATAATTGGCACGGGCAAATTGTGCGCTCACTGCCGCGAAATCACGCCCAAGCATCAGGTAAATTAGGGTTAAACTCAGCAGCACACCTGCGGAGAAGATCACACGATTTTTCATTCAATCTCCAAGTAGCATCGATCGGCATCATCTTACCGGAGATCGGCTTGATTGCGTATGGTGTGGTTGTCTGTTTTGCACAGAATGGTTAGAAAATCTATACTCTCTCTAGACAAACACCCTTATACTGAAAGTTCAAACAAATACGCATTCTTAAGGCATAACCCGCCCGGTAAAGGTGAAAACGTTATGGAAACTGTGGGACTCATCGAAAAGGTCATGTTGGCAGTCCCGGATCTGATCTACATCTATGATTTACAGGCGCATCGCAATATCTATACCAACCGCGAGTTGTTTCATATTTTGGGGTATCGTCCAGAAGAACTCCATATCATGGGAGAACACGCTTTCGCCCGCTTGGTGCATCCGGATGACATCCCATTTTTTAGCCGGATGCTTGAGATTCAGTTGGCCCTCAAAGAGAGCGAAGTCTTGGATTATCAATATCGTATGATGCACGCCGACGGATCCTATCGTTGGTTACACGCCCGCGAAACCGTCTTTCAACGCGATCTGACTGGACGAGTAGAACAATTATTTGGTATCGCCCAAGACATCACCGAACAGAAAAACATCACCGATGCGCTCCGAATCAGTGAAGAATGGTATCGGCTCGCCGTCCAGAACTTGCCGGACGCGATCTTATTACAAGACCGAGATCTCACCTATGTCTGGATGATTCATTCGCTTCCGAAGTTGCTGCCAGCTCAAGTCGTGGGGCAATCTGATCATCAATTGAAGGAGCATTTTCCGCATTTAGCCCCGTTGATCCCGATCAAACAACAAGTGATGCACACCCGTCAATCCGAACAGGTGGAAGTGGCCGTCGTCGCCGATGATGCGACGCATTATTACGAGATCACCTTGATGCCACGCGAACAACCTGACGGCACGGTGATCGGGGTATCGATGTATGGACGTGAGATCACCGAAAAGAAACGCATGGATTTATTACAATTGGAACAGGAACGTTTAAAAACAGCCTTAGCCAAAGAACAAGAGATCAATGAATTTAAAAGTCGGTTGATGCTGCGAGTCTCCCATGAATTTCGCACACCGTTTACGGTGATGACCAATTCCGTCGAGATCCTTGAACGCCACTTTGACCGCCTGACCCCAGAAGCACGTTTCCAACGCCTCCAATTGATCCATAACGAGATCCAACGGGTCGCCCGCATGTTAGACCAGATGACCCAGACCCTCCGTAATCAACTCCACAAACCCACCCTACAACCGTCACAATTTGACCTGTCCCAATTGTGCCAAGAGGTGATCACCACATTGGAGCAAACCATGGGGCAAGCGCATCAGCTTCGTTTTGAATGGGAGGGCGTTTGTCATGAATTTACGGGGGATCGGGAGATGATCTACTCGGTGATCAATAACCTAATCAGCAATGCGATCAAATATTCACCCGAAAACAGCGAGATTGTGATCACCATGCGCGATCAAGCTCCGGAGCAAGTGACCCTCCAAGTGCGCGATCACGGTTATGGGATCGCATCGCATGAGATCTCCCAGATCTTTGAGCCGTTTTTCCGCGGTCAACATCCGATCAAGATCACCGGAATGGGGTTGGGTCTTAACATTGTCAAAGAGATTATCGATCTGCATGGGGGTACGATTCAAGTTCACAGCGAAGCGGGACGCGGCACGATCTTTACGATCAACTTACCGTATATGAGGTGAAATTGGAAAATCGGGACGCTGATTTTCCAATTTGCCCTTCAGATCACACACTGGTGGGACGGATGTAATTAAGAAATTGTTGAACTGTTTTGATCAATTCGCCGCGCCCGACAGGTTTCGGAATGTAACCATCGCATCCGGCGTTAAGCGCTTCTTGGCGATCCCGGATTAAGGTGTTGGCGGTAAGGGCGATGATCGGTAAGTGTTGAGTGCGGGTATCAGCGCGGAGTCGGCGGGTGACTTCGAGTCCATCAATATCGGGGAGATTAATGTCCATCAAGATCAAATCGGGGGTTTCGGAAAGTGCGAACGCTAACCCCTCGAACCCGTTTTTGGCCCGTACCACTTTATAGCTATCTAACATCTTTTGAACAAGCCGAAAATTCATCGGATCGTCCTCTACGTACAGAATCTTAGCAGACACGCAAAAATACCCTTCTCAAGCGCTTAGAGGAGTGAGGCGATTGTCGCTTGGATCTAAAAAACCTTAGCTCCATTATAAAAATTTTGCTTCTGATTTCAAATGTCGGTTTGTTTCAGTTCTTCTTACAAACGCACAAGCCCTAGTCTGGTCAAACGGGACGGATCGTCTATAATTTGCCGCATGATGACACCTAACCCCAACCCGACTCGTTCCTTTGACCGTTACACATGGGCTGTAATCGCGCTTGTGTGTTTGACTTTTGCGCTCACCGCATGGATCAGCGATGCGGTCTTTGATCGTTTACCGCATCTAGAAGATGAAGTCGCTTACCTGTTTCAAGCTGAGGTGTTCGCACGCGGTGACATTGTGATCGATCGCCCCGTCCCCAACACACCCTTTTGGAAGCCCTTTGTCGTCGATCATTCCAGTGGCACACGCTTCAGTAAATACACGCCCGGTTGGTCGTGGTGGCTTTCCTTGGGAGTGCGCCTTGATCAAGCGTGGATCATCAATGCGTGGTTTGCAACGTTGAGTGTGGCCTTGATCTACCGACTCGGACGCGAGATCTTCAACCGCGATGTGGGCTTGATCGCGGCGCTACTGGTGACCTGTTCGCCCATGGCGCTGTTACTCAACGGCACATTGATGTCGCACACTTCCGCATTGACCTTTGTCACCTTGTTTATGTGGGCCTATTGGCGCTTAAGTCGGACCGCGGCCAGTCACCCCTTACTCTGGGGATTGTTGGCGGGTTTTGCGTTAGGATCCTTGGTGATCAACCGGCCCTTAAGTGGCATCGCGATCGCATCCCCGTTCATCCTGTGGAGTGTGATCCGATTAGGACAAGCGTTGATCCGCGATCGCACCGCATTTTTTCCGATTTTGCGCCCCTTGATTGCGTTATCCGTGATCACGTTGATCATCAGCGCCGCAATCCCATTCTATAACTATGTGGCCACCGGCGATCCGCTCAAAAACCTGTACACCCTCGTTTGGGAATATGATAAGGTCGGTTTTGGCCCGGATTATGGCAAAAGCGGCCATACCCTCGAAAAGGGCTTGCGTCACATGCGTTTCGATCTTTCGCTCACCGCGGCGGATCTGTTCGGTTGGCAATTCGGCGCAGTTGACACCTCTTTACAGCGCCGTTTAATCGGTGAGATTGAACCCGGTGCGCCGCCCGCCGATAGTTTCTTCCCGAATTTAGGTGTAAGTTGGATTCTGCTCTTGCCGGGGCTATTGGTCGCTTGGAAACGTAATTGGGCGTGGATCTGGGTGTGGATCGTGGTCGTCTGGGCGGCCGCGTTGATGTTCCCAGAGACCAGTCGCAATTTTGCGCTCCCATGGACGATCCTCGGCGGATTGTTGTTATTCGCGCCGTTGATCCCGCTGTTACGTCAACAAGACACCGAAGCGCAATGGACATGGTTGTTATTGGCTTGCGCGGTGATCTTGGTCGGTGTTCATTTAGCCTATTGGATCGGTTCACAGCGGTATAGCACCCGCTATTATTTTGAGGCGATCGGGGTGTTAGCGTTGATCAGCGCGCTGCCTTTAGCTTGGTTGATGCGTCAGTTCCCAACGTATAAAACGCTGATTTACGCGGGCCTATTCGCGGTCTCCTTATGGGGATTTGTCACCTATAGTACCCCACGCATTGATGCCTTACGAGGCTTTAACCGGATCACCCCCACGTTGATCGAACAGGTCAACGCCCGTCGCACCACCGATCGGCCGGTGTTGGTGTTAATCACGGCCCCTGCGGTCAGTTGGCGGTCTTATGGCGCGTTGATGATCGCCACCAATCCGTATTTTGACAGCCCGATCGTGGCTGCATGGGATACAGGACGTTCCCGGGAACAACTCTTAGCGCTGTTCCCAGATCGTGAGGTGATCGAAATGGGCGCAACCAATCGACAAGGCGGAGATCATTCTTGGTTTTTAGCCGATTGTGAAGGCGGAGTCAGTAGCCCACAAACCTGTACGATCGCCAATCCGCCGCGCATGTGGGAATAAACTGCTTAGGACTCATTGGGTTGACCGATCAAGTAGGTGATCGGGAAGGGCGGCGACTCGATCTTGCCGATCTCCCAACGATACTCCGGAAAGGGCGCAACCATCGCTTGTAATTCATCCACCGTATATGATCGTAAACTGGACACGATCCCGTCCCAAACATTGGTGATCGGGATCACCGGAATCAAATATGTCCATAAAAATCGCGATAACTTCGGGGGTTTGATAAAAGGGGTGGTTGCTAAGATCCCAAACACAATTAGAAAAGGCGCGGCGCAAATTTGAAACAGCGATCGCTCGGTGATCTCAAAGATCCCGATCACTCGCCGCTGATTGACCATATTCGCCAAGATTTGACTCGCTTCTTCTGGTTTAAAATGATGAAATGAGGTGAAGATCGTCACCATGCCTTCGAGGTCGGGCGGTATCTGACGGGCATCGATCGACTCGCTACGATATTCGATCGACTCTGGAAATTGCGTGCGTAAATGCTCAAAGTGTGCCATATTCGGGTATTTATCGGTGAGGATCACACGCAACTTTTTTTCAGAGAGCGGGATCAATTGCGACCATGGCCCTCCACCGCCTGAACACAGATCGATGATCGTCGCTGTTTGATCGGTAAGCGCCTCCAAGCGAGGTAAGATCGGCGTGTAATAGCGAAACAGATGACTGGCAAAATTGAGGCCGTCAGTGATCAGATCACGAAACAGTGCCGGAAACCACACTTGATCGGTAAACTCAAATAGCTGTTTTCGTGGGATTTGAAGAAACCCGTTTTTTTTGTTCGGCATAGACGATCTCAAGTGCTTCCTCTACCGTGGATGCAAAAATAGGCGCATCTTCCGGGCGACCGATCACCTTTTCGACAATTTGCGCGGAATGTCGGATAAAACCGATCAAGATACTGCTCCGCGACACCATCACCATTTTACCCTGATTTTTCGGCCGGATTTGGATCGTTTTCCGAAAATGTGGGATCGGATTGCCCGAGGGGAGCGGTGTTTTGAGGATCACCACCACATCCACCCAATGCGGTTTCGCATTGATCATGTCTGATCCCTGTTTCATCGCCTGATTAAATTCGTCCCAATTCCAGACATGATCGTAGAGAGCGGTCAGGATCGTTTCTTCGGGGTCGTGCCAAGTCAGTTTGATCGTCATCTTATCCATCCAGACAAATATAAGGATATTTTAAATCGGCGAAAGACAAAAATCAATCAACTAGACTAGGTGTTTAGTCCCAGAGTAGGGTGGTACAGTTATCGCTATGCAAAAGGAGCAATTCAGGGACAGATACTTTATCGTAGCCCCACCCCGACAGAAGTAACATCAGGAAATTGTCCGTTAAAAGCTTTAAACCACAGAGGACACTGGGAGCGCAGAAGTAGGTATAGGAAAGTTTTTTGCGTACAACCCCACCCTAGCTCTCTCCATCATGGGACGGTAACTTGTCCGCGCAAGATGGGTTGCTCTGTCTTGATGGGTGAGATACTTTTCCGAGGTTACTTGTTTCCTCTGTGGTACAAAGCGTTTCACCGGAACCTTCCTATCCCTACTTCAAGCGTAATTGGTGCGATTCGTTATAATGGAAAGAAAAAAGTTTAAGGAGTCCCCATCGTGAACCTGTTTCAGGCCCCTATCACCCCCATTGAACGCACGGTCGAGGGTTTTAAACGCGCTTTTCATGATAATCTGTACTATATTCGTGGACAAGCCGCTTACACCGCTTCGGATTACGACTTTTACATGGCCTTGGCCTATACCATTCGCAGTTATCTGTTGTATGAATGGCAGCAAAATGTGAACGCCTATTGGGATCAAAATCCCAAGTTTGTGTATTACTTCTCCGCTGAATATTTGATGGGTCAACAGTTGACGCAAAACCTGTTGTATACCGATATGAACACGATCGCCCGTCAGGCGCTAGAGGAGATCGGGCTGGATCTAGAGGCGTTGATCAAGTTGGACATTGAACCGGGGCTTGGCAACGGAGGCTTGGGTCGACTCGCGGCGTGTTTCATGGACTCGTTAGCGACGCTCAATATCCCCGCATTGGGCTATGGCATCCGCTATGAGTTCGGCATCTTCCGGCAATCGTTTCGCGAGGGATGGCAGATCGAAGGGCCGGATGAATGGCTCTATTACGGCACACCGTGGGATTTCGCACAACCGGATGATCGCATCGAAGTCCAATTCGGCGGATTCACCCGTCATTACACCGACTCGACCGGGGCGTATCGGGTGGAATGGGTCGGAAGTCAGAAGGTGATGGGTGAACCGTATCATATGCTGGTGCCAGGCTATCAGACCAAGACGATCAACTTATTACGCTTGTGGCAAGCGCGGGCTACCCAAGAATTTGATTTTCAACTGTTTGATGTGGGAGATTATGTGCGGGCGGTGGAACAAAAGACGCTCACCGAAAATATCAGCAAAGTTTTATATCCGAACGATAACACGCCACAAGGCCGCGAATTACGGCTTAAACAACAATATTTCTTTGTCAGCTGTTCCTTACGTGATATTTTACGCCGCTTCTTGATTAAAAATACCCAGTGGGATGATCTGCCGAAGATCGCCGCGATCCAACTCAACGACACGCATCCGGTGATCGCGATCACCGAATTGATGCGCCTGTTGATGGATGATCATCATCTCGGTTGGGAACGTGCGTGGACGATCACCTCACAAACTTTTGCCAGCACCCAACATACATTATTACCGGAAGCGTTGGAAAAATGGCCGGTGAGCTTGTTTGAGCGTCTGTTACCGCGTCATCTGGAGATCATCTACGAGATCAATCGGCGCTTTCTAGAAGAAGTGGCCCAAAAATTCCCGCGTGATGAGGCCCGGTTAGCGCGCATGTCGCTAATCGAAGAGGGTGAAGGCCGCTTGATCCGCATGGCGTATCTGGCGTGTGTCGGGAGCTTTTCGATCAATGGTGTGGCGGAGTTGCAGACTCGTCTCCTAAAAGAGCGGGTGTTTCGCGATTTTTATGAGATGTACCCGGAAAAATTTAACAACAAGACCAACGGAGTCACGCCCCGCCGCTTTATGCGGTTGGCTAATCCCACCCTAAGCGAGTTGATTACCCGTAAGATCGGCGGCGATTGGTTACGCGATCTGGATCGGTTACGTGAATTAGAGCGCTATGCCGATGATCCGGACTTTCAAGAACGTTGGCACGCGATCAAACAAGGGAATAAAGTCCGCTTAAGTGAGACGATCAAGGCGCACTTGGGACTCACCGTCCATAGCGAGATGCTGTTTGATGTGATGGTCAAACGCTTACATGAATACAAGCGGCAATTGTTGAAAGTGTTGCATATCATCACCTTATACAACCGTCTCAAAGCAAATCCGAATCTTGATTTGGTGCCACGGGTGTTTGTGTTCGGAGCGAAGGCCGCGCCCGGTTATCGCACCGCAAAGTTGATCATCAAGTTGATCAATGCGGTGGGTGAAACGATCAATCACGATCGGCGCATTAGCGATCGTTTGCGCGTGGCCTATCTGCCGAATTTCAATGTCACCTTAGGGGAATTGATCTATCCGGCGGCGGATCTCTCGGAGCAGATCTCGTTAGCGGGCAAAGAAGCCTCCGGCACGGGCAATATGAAATTTGCGCTCAACGGCGCGTTGACGATCGGCACGTTGGACGGGGCAAATATTGAGATCCGCGAACAGGTGGGCGCGGATAACTTCTTCTTGTTCGGACTCACCACCGAAGAAGTATTCGCGCTCAAAGAACGCGGGTATCGTCCGATGGAGTATTACGCCCGTGATCCCGAATTACAACAAGCGATCGATCAGATCGCGATGGGACGCTTCTCTAAAGATGAGCCGAATCGCTTTGAGGAACTGCTCAATAGCTTACGGTATCGGGATGAGTATCTGTTATTTGCCGATTATCGGAGTTATATCGACGCGCAAGATCGAGTCGATGCGCTGTATCGTCACACGGCCATCTGGACACAAAAATCGATCTTAAACACGGCGCGCTCCGGCTTTTTCTCATCGGATCGCACCATCCGGCAATACTGTGATGAGATCTGGCGTGCGAAGCCGTTGGTATTGCGCTGATGACGTTGTTGGTATTGGATCTCGGCAGCTCATCGGCTCGGGCCGCGTTGTATACCGATCAATTGCAAGCGATCACCGTAGCGAGTGAGCCGTATCGATTTGAAACCGATAAGTTGGGTGCATCCACGGTCGATCCGATCCGCTTACAGGACGTGATGGAACGCTGTATAGACTCAGCCCTTAGACATCCGGCCGCTGCCACGATCCGCGCCGTGGGCATCGCCACTTTTGCCGCGAGTCTGCTAGGAGTTGATCGGCATAGCGCACCACTTACGGAGGTCTATACCTATGCTGATACACGCGCCGCCTCGGATCTCTCGCATTTAGGGGATCAGGTGGATCTGATGGCGGCGTATCAGCGCACAGGATGCCCTCCACATACTGCCTATCATCCGGCGCGTCTCAGTTGGTTGCGCCGCGTTGATCCGAGTCGGTTTGAAGCGGTGCAACAGTGGATCGATTTTGGCACTTATCTGATGCGTCAATGGTTCGGGATCGCGCCATGCAGTTATTCGATCGCCTCATGGAGTGGCTTATTCGATCGGGTCGAATTGCGATGGGATGAGGTGTGGTTGAATCACTTCGGGTTAACACCAAGCCACTTCCCACCGTTAGCGGATTACACTGCCTATCTAAGTGGCTTGCGGCCGGAGTACGCCGATCGTTGGCCGGCCTTACGGGCCGTGCCGTTTTTTTTACCCGTGGGGGATGGTGCAGCGGCGAATGTGGGTGCGGGCGCAGTCGAAAGCGGTCAGATCGCGCTCACCTTGGGGACAACCGGGGCGGTACGATCGGTGAGCGCGGCACACACGCCGATTCCGGCGGGGCTATGGGCTTATCGGGTGGATGCGACGCATCATCTGATCGGCGGAGCAACTTCTGAAGGCGGCAATGTGTTCGCGTGGCTCAAAGACCATTTGCGCTTACCTGACGCGGATCATCTCGAAAACGCCTTAGCGGCCGCGATACCCGATAGCCATGGGTTAACTTGGTTGCCATTCTTGGCAGGGGAACGTAGCCCCGGTTGGCGGAGTGAGGCCGTCGGCACATTGCACGGCTTACGACTAGCGACACCGCCGATCGCGATCGTGCAGGCGGCATTAGAGGGAATCGCGATCCGGTTGGCGTTGATCGCGGAGCAGTTAGGGCCGTCTGCTACGCCGATCCGCGTGACGGGGGGCGCGTTGAGCGCCTCGCCCGCGTGGACACAAATGATCGCCAACGCGATCGATCGGCCGTTGGCGGTGTTAGCCGAAAGCGCGATCACATCACGGGGAGTCGCCTTATTGACGTTATGCGCGTTAGAGGGCTTGCCGTTGCACATCTATCCACCGAATATTGACCGGATCATTATGCCACAATCAGACGCGGTTTCACGCTTACGAGACTATCGGGCGCGTCAACAACGGCTTTATGATCAGATCATGGGATGAGGAGCATCGCCCTCACCCCATGAGATCAGTAGGTATCTGGCAGGTCGTTCAGGAATAACACGGTGTCGCCGGCCTTCAGATGTTCACGATACCAGTTGACCGCTTGCGAGAGGGTATCGACCACTTGCAAGCGATCCGATGGGAAGCCGGCCTCTTGGAGTCCAGCATAGATCGGTTCAGTCTGGACTCTACCTACCAAGATCACATCGGTTGCATATTGCGCGGCTAAGACCCCTAAGCGCCGATTTTCCCGCTCATGCAGATCGGCTAATTCCACCATGCCGGGCGTGATCAACAGGCGTTTTCCGGTCTGGTGCATCGCCAAGACTTTGAGCGCGCTCACAATGCCGGAGGGATTCGCACTATACGCATCATTGATGATCGTGATGCCTTCCGCGGTCGTTTGTCGGACAAGTCGACTCTCCGACGGTTTTAAGAGGCGGGCGCGGGCAGCAATTTCCTTTAAGGTCATCTTTTCGTGCAAAGCCACGGCGGTCGCTAACAAGATATTCGTCACATTGTGTTCACCGATCACAGTGGTCTGAAAGCGTTCGCTGTGTCCGGTACGGGTATCAGTCACTGTGAAGGTGAGTCCGTCAAGGCTTTCATCGATCTCCGTCGCAATCAGATCGGGCGGGTTGGGCTGATCTAACGCGGCCGTTTTGCTGACGGTGATGCGGGTATTCGGATAACCCTTCTCATACATTTCGCGCACATAGGGGTTATCCCAGTTAAAAATGCCCACACCGTCCGGGCGAAGCGCTTTGATGATCTCATATTTGGCTTGCGCGGTGTTTTCAAGGCTGCCGAAACGCTCTAAATGCTGTGGCCCCACTTCTACCACAATGCTGATGTCCGGCGGGGTGAGATTCGAGATCCGTCCGATCTCCCCTTGGAAGTAAGCGCCCATTTCGACCACAAAGTAATCGATCGCATAGTTGTTCGCGAGGTCGTGATTGATCGCGATGCACACGCCCATCATGGTATTGTAGCTTTTGGGGGTCGCATAAGCGTGATAGCGCCCGTTGAGGATGTCCGCGATAAAGTTTTTGGTGGTCGTCTTGCCATAACTTCCGGTGATCCCGATCACCCGTGGATTGACCTCATGTAAAACGCGGCGGGCATTGGCGATAAACCGTTGACGAAAAAACGCCTCCACCGGAGTCATCAGCAGGTTGCCAAGCGCTAAAGAGAGCGGTACGGTCAAATAGAGCGCGAGTCCGATCCCAATCACGCCGATCAAGCCCACTTCCGGCAAATCATGCGCGATCGGATGCAGCCACGTTAAGCTTAGCAGACTGATCACACCGATTACGGTGAAGGTTGCGCCTAACAAACGGGTGGCTCGCGGAGTGCGATTAAACCGTTTTTTGATCTCGCCTTCCGACGGCGGGATCACACCGACAAGCGCGGCGATGATCGCGATGATCGTCGGTAGGATCATGCCGCCTTCCGAAAAAAATACCCCGAATAATGCGCCTAAAAAGGCGGCCAAGATCGGGCGGCGTAAAAACCACCGATCGCGCCGGGCGATGATCCAACGTAAATAGCGATGACTCTTGTATTCTTCGATCTGATAGAAGCGCGCTTGCCGATAGGCATAGATGCACGCGCCGATCGTCCAGATTAACCCGATGAGGATGAGGCCGGGGTTAGGGGTCATGGGGCCTCCAATCCTGTTACGACGGTCAACCCCATCCCCAACCCTTCCCCATACATGGGGAAGCGAGTCAAGAACTCGGCGAGGAGGAGATTAGGCGTGGGGGAGGGAATCAGGGACTCGGTAGACGGGTGTTTAAGGGTGAAAAGGGAAAGTGGTGTGTGTATCGAATGAAGATCATTCGTGAAGTTGTCCATAAGCGATCCTGTGAAGAGACAAGCATCGAAAAAGTGTTACCAGTCGATGATAACACGGTGGGGGAAAACACGGGAAGATCACATTGTACCCATTGCTGACGATATGATTTATTCCGTCAGATCGGAGTCTTCGGGGGGTAACGTGGCGAGATAATCCTTCAGGCGATCGTAACGTTCCGCCCATAAAACGCGGAAGGACTCCAACCATGTATCTAACTCCGCTAAAGGTGTGGGATCTAAGGCATACCAACGCTGTTGAGCCGCTTGACGCACCTGTACCAAACCCGCCTCGCGCAAGACGCGCAAATGTTTCGACACGTTCGGCTGACTTTTGCCCAATAACGTCACCAATTCACCCACATGATGCGGGCGCTCCCGTAACAGATCAAGGATCTGTCGTCGGATTGGATCAGACAAGGCTTCATAGATCGTGTTCATCGCTCTGGTTTCAATTCGACTCGATCAAAAGATAAGATGACATGAATCTGCCCAAGTGCAAAGGGATCGATTAAGCGGGCGGGGTATGCACTGCTGACCCCGCCCATCAGAGATTATACTCCGGCTAAATAGGCCTCAAGGCGTGCGATCGTATCGCGGAAACCTTCGGTCATGCCCATGTCTAACACCATACGCAACTGTTCGGCGCTCTCGTATTCGCTATGACTGGTCACTTGAGTGCGTCCATCCCCTAGATCGGCAAATTCTACCGTATTGAGACTCGCGGGAAACTCTGGGTTGATGTTGCCCGTGGCATCGGTGAAATAATCGCGGTAAACGATCAATTCTGGTGCGCGGATCTGCTCATAAACCCCTTTGCCACAGCTTTGTTGACCTTCGTCACTTTGCATACAGTAGATCCATTCACCGCCCACCCGAAAATCTAACTCACAGATCGGCAGACTCCAACCCGTGGGGCCCCACCAATGTTTAAGGTGTTCAGGGCGTGACCACATTTCAAACACCCGTGTACGCGGGGCCTTAAACACCATTACGGCGGTAAACACACGATCGGTATGGCTCACGGTAAAATGATTCATGGTGGCGTTTCCTCTCAATAGACGCTGATCACAAGTTAGCTTGAATATACCACATGGGTTATATAACTGTCAAGGCATATATGGATCGGAAAATGAAACAAGCCCATCGCTTAAACCGTTGTGTTATGCTTGCATGATCGTTTAGAGATATCATTACTCATTAAGGTTATTTCTCTGTTCTTATTCCATGCTCACTGTATTATATCATTTTCAACTATTTTCACCCTAGCACCCTCTAGCATTTTCAGGGCGATCGCACGGGCCTAAGGATTGCCGTGTAATTGACCCCCTAAGCTACTGACAATCCCGATCGGGTGATCTATAATCCGTACCTATGATTGAACATCCACCCACACGCCCGTACTGGCTGATCGCGATTGGGGGTCTCTTGATGTTGCATCAAGGGATCGCCGCCATGCAAGCGTTAACGATCGCCACTGCTCCAGTCAGCCTCTCCGCGCCGTTCGAGTTTGTGACGCGCAGTTTGTGGAGCTTGGGATTCGGCGTGATGATCGTGCGTTTATGGCGATCCCCAAGCAGTCTCGGCACGTTTGGAGGGGCTTTGGTGTTATTAACGGTGTTTTGGCTGTATACGCTGGGACACGCGGCGCTCTGGGTACGAGCAGACTATGAGCGTCAACGTTGGCCCTTTTTGGTGATTTGCTGCTCACTTTGGATACTTATTGCAAGTGCTGTCTACCTCCGTCGGAGGCACGGCTTATTTATGGAGAATCATGATCATGACGATCAACCTAAACCCCAAAATTGATCATTTACGTCAACTACGCGATCAGAGCCGACAAGGAGGCGGCCCCGAACGGATCAAGCGTCAGCACGACTCCGGACGCAACACCGCCCGCGAACGGCTGGACATCTTGTTAGACCCCGGCAGCTTTCATGAGATTGACGGCTTTGTGGAACACCGTTCGCGTAACTTTGGGATCGATAAACAACGTCACCCCGGTGATAGTGTGATCACCGGCTGGGGGACGATCGACGGCCGCTTGGTGTATGTCTACTCGCAAGATTTTACCGTGATCGGCGGATCGGTGAGTGAAGTCCACGCCCAAAAGATCTGTAAGATCTTAGACATGGCGATGAAAAACGGCGCGCCCGTGATCGGTCTTAATGACTCCGGTGGGGCGCGTATCCATGAAGGGGTCGAAAGCTTAGGCGGTTATGCGGATATTTTCCTCCGTAACACCTTAGCCAGTGGTGTCGTGCCACAATTAAGTGTGATTATGGGGCCTTGCGCGGGCGGATCGGTGTATAGCCCTGCCTTGACTGATTTTATCTTCATGGTGAAGAACACCAGCTATATGTTTATCACCGGCCCGGATGTGGTGAAACAAGTCACCCATGAAGATGTCTCGTTTGAGGATCTGGGTGGTGCGAGTGTTCATGCCTCAAAAAGTGGTGTCTCGCATGTCGTGGGCGAAAATGAGACCGAAACGCTGATGTTGGTGCGTGAACTGCTCACCTACTTACCCCAAAATAACCTTGAAGACCCCGCCTTGATCGCCACCACCGATGATCCCTTACGCGCTGATCCTGAACTAGACACGATCATCCCAGATAACCCCAACAAACCCTATGATGTGAAAGACGTGATCACCCGCATCGTGGATCAAGGCAACTTCTACGAAATTCATCAAGATTATGCGGCGAATATCGTGGTCGGTTTTGCCCGCTTAGGCGGTCACAGTGTCGGGATTGTGGCCAATCAACCGATGGTTTTGGCCGGCGTGTTGGATATTGATGCCAGCATCAAAGCGGCCCGGTTTATCCGCTTCTGTGATTGTTTTAACATCCCGATCATTACCTTGGTGGATGTCCCCGGCTATCTGCCCGGCACCGATCAAGAACACAATGGCATCATCATGTCTGGGGCGAAACTCTTATTTGCCTATTGCGAGGCCACCGTGCCGAAACTCACCGTCACCATGCGTAAATCGTATGGCGGCGCGTATTGCGTGATGAGTAGCAAACACATTCGGGGCGATCTCAACCTTGCATGGCCCACCGCCGAGATCGCGGTCATGGGGCCAGAAGGCGCGGTAGAGATCATCTTCCGGCGTGAGATCAGCGCGGCCGCCGATCCCGCAGCGCGCAAAGCGGAATTGACCGCCGAATATCGCGAAAAATTCGCCAATCCATACATTGCCGCGAGTCGCGGTTACATTGATGACATCATTGAACCGCGTGATACCCGCGCCCGGTTGATCAACGCGCTCAACGTGTTCCAAAATAAACGCGATCAAAATCCGCCCAAAAAGCACGGCAATATCCCGTTGTAAACGACAGGGGAGACACCATGAAACAGTTACCGTTCCAAAACACGGAGTTTCTCAAAAACAATCAATACACGGGTGCGGACAAATTGGCCGCACGCATCCGGTTTCATCAAAAGTTTGGGAGCGCAAAGCGGGATCTGCATCTGTGGCAAATGGATTACATCCTGCCCGTAGCCCCGCCGCAAGCCGCTGTTTTGGAATGTGGTGCCGGACGAGGTGACTTTTGGCAGAAAAATGCCAAGGTGATCCCGTCTGGTTGGCAGATCACCCTTAGCGATCTCTCCGAAGGCATGTTAGATGACGCAAAAGCCTATCTTGGCGCGGATCTAGCGGCGCGGTTGCAATTTGAGGTGTTTGATGTCCAACAGATCCCACACCCAGAAGCCCAGTTTGACGTGGTGATCGCGAATCACATGCTCTATCATGTGGCGGATCTACCACGCGCCTTGAGCGAGATCCGCCGAGTCTTAAAACCAGAAGGGGTGTTCTTTGCGCTTACCAATGGCACGGATCACCTGCAAGAACTTGAAGCGATCCACCAACGGATCAGCGGATCGCCGGGATTGATGATGGTACGCGGCGCGTTTGATCTAGAAAACGCGGTGGAAAAGTTGCAAACCGTGTTTCAGGATGTCAAGATGTTACGCTTTAAAGATGCGCTACGGGTGACAGAATTGCCAACGCTGTTAGCGTATCTTGCGTCTACGATCGATGATGCTGATACCGTGTTCAATACACCCGAAAATCAAGCGTATCTGGCCGAATTGCAAGCCCAGATCGATCGGGATGGGTTTATCCCAGTGACGAAAACACTCGGCCTGTTGATCGCAAGGTAGATGAGATCATGTATTCCGCTCTGTATGTCCAACACCTGCTACAAGGCCCCTTTCCCCAACGGACTGATCCATGGGGTGAGGATGATCATTACTTCCAACAGTTACACAGTGGCTTGATCGCGGCCTTGGTTCAGCAGTTGATGGAATTGATGTTGCGCGGTTATGTGATCGGCACGAGTTTTGACCCCCACCCTAACCCTCCCCCATACATGGGGGAGGGGACTGGCCCGCGTGGCATGGACTCCCCGAATACGGGGGAGGGGACTGGCCCGCGTGGCACGGACTCGCCGAACATGGGGGAGGGGATCGGCCCGCGTGGCATGGACTCCCCGAACATAGGGGAGGGGATCGGCCCGCGTGGTGTAGCAGAGAGCGCGAGATTAGGGGCGATCACGGCAACGACTCCGCTTGAGGCCTTATGGATTCGCGATGGACAAACGGGGGATTTGATCACGATTATCGAGATCCTATCTCCGGGAAATAAAACCTTGCGAGGGATCAGCGATTACGCCGATGACCGTCACGAATATCTGTTAAGCGGGGTGAACTTTGTGGAGATCGATCTCACGCGCTCCATACGACGCGCCACAGATCACGATCTCACCCGTCTTTATGCTTATCATCTGGCGGTGTATTTGCCACATGATGGGTTACGGATCATCGGGATGGCGTTTGATCAACCGCTCAAACGTTTTGCCCTACCCTTAAAAGGGGAGGTGATCGGGGTCGATCTCGCGTTGGCATATCAAGAAGCATATCAAAAACGCCAGATTGCGGCGCAAATGGTCTTAGATCACCATTACACCTTAGCGCGGTTGCCATTTCCGACCCTAATCAGTAGCACCGAAACCCAAGCCTTGATCGAACAGGTCAACGCTTGGGTCGATCAGCTTGAGGTCTTAAAAAATCAGAGCGGATCGCTGTAAAGCACTATCAAAACAGAATGATCAAGAATAAATAGGATTAAACTATGAGTGACCATTCACCACAACAAAAGAATATTCAAAAGATTTTGATCGCCAATCGCGGTGAGATCGCGGTGCGGATCATCCGCGCTTGTCGGGATCTTGGGATTCCCAGTGTGGCGGTGTTTTCGGATGCAGATCGCACGGCCCTGCATGTGCGGTTTGCCGATCAAGCGGTGCATATCGGCCCGCCCGCCCCGCGTGAAAGCTACTTACGGATCGAAAAGATCATTGAAGCCGCCCGCAAAACCGGCGCGGACGCAATTCACCCCGGTTATGGTTTTTTGGCAGAAAATGCAGATTTTGCCCAAGCGTGCGCGGATGAAGGCCTCACCTTCATTGGGCCTTCGCCTAGCGCGATTACCGCGATGGGCAATAAACAGACCGCCCGCGAAACCGTCAAAAAGTACAATGTGGCGGTTGTGCCAGGGACTGAACCGGGCATGAACGATGATGACATCATCGCACTCGCTGAAAGTCAGATCGGTTTTCCGCTGATGGTGAAGGCCGAGGCCGGCGGAGGCGGAAAAGGGATGCGTACCGTCCATAATCGTGAAGAACTGCCTACCGCTTTAGCCAACGCCCGCCGCGAGGCCGAAAGCGCGTTCGGAAATGGGCGAGTGTATGTCGAAAAGTTACTGGTCGGCGCACGCCATATCGAATTTCAGATCCTAGGCGATATGCACGGTAACATCATCCACCTTGGCGAACGCGAATGTTCGATCCAACGTCGTCATCAAAAGCTGGTGGAAGAATCGCCGAGTCCGTTTTTGGACATGGAACTACGCCGTCGGATGGGTGAAATGGCGATCAATGCGGCGCGTTCGGTGAACTATGTGAACGCCGGCACGATCGAATGTTTGATGGACAAAGATAAAAACTTCTACTTCCTAGAGATGAACACCCGTCTACAGGTGGAGCATCCGGTGACGGAATTGGTCACCGGGATCGATATTGTCAAAGAGCAGATCCGCATCGCCCGCGGCCGGCGCATGAGTCCCACCGAAAGCATCCTTGAGCCGAAAGGCTGGGCGATCGAATGCCGGATCAATGCAGAAGACCCGTATAACAATTTTATCCCTAGCGTGGGCAAGATCACCACGCTGTTAACGCCTGTGGGGCCCGGTGTGCGTGTCGATAGTGGGGTCTACAATGGTTTTGAGATCACCCCGTATTATGACAGCATGATCGCAAAATTGATCGCCCATGGGGAATCGCGCTCCGAAGCGATGTTACGGATGCGTCGGGCCTTGGGCGAATACGTGATCATGGGTTTGAAGCACAATATCCCGTTCCATTTGAACCTCCTCAATAGCTTTAGCTTTATCGCTGGCCAATTTGATACCAATTTTGTCGAAGATCGTTTTAGCATGGACACTTATGAAGCGCCACCCACGGATGCCGAATTAGAGGCCGTAGCGATCGCGGCGACTCTGGTCGCACATCGCAATCAACAACTGGCCGCGCAAGGGGTACAAGCCTCTGCCCGCGATGTCAGCAATTGGAAATGGATCAGTCGTTACGAAAGAATGCAGCGATGAAATATATTACTACAATCAACGATAAAAAGTTTGAAATTGAGATCCGCAACGATGGATCGGTGTGGGTCAATGGGGAATCGCGTGATGTCGATTTTTTGGCGCTGAATAATTCGTTGTATTCGATCATCATGGAAAACCGCTCTCATGAAGTGGTGGTTGAAGAACGAGACGGTGCGTATGAGGTATTGGTCAGCGGCCGCTTATACAACGGCACGGTGTTAGATGAGCGTAGTCAATTGATGCGCTCACGGCGCGGCGGATTAGAGGCCGATAGTGGTGAGATCTCGATCAAAGCGCCGATGCCGGGCCTGATTGTGGCGATTCCAGTGAGCGAAGGCCAAGAGGTCAAAAGCGGTCAAACGCTGTTGATCTTGGAGTCGATGAAGATGCAAAACGAGATCAAGGCCCCCCGTGACGGCACGGTACATCGCATCAGTGTGCAACAAGGTGAAACGGTGGAACAAAAGCGCGTGATGGTGACTTTGATCTAGATCGATCCACGGCAGGATTCGGCGCGCTTACACGCCGGATCCTGTTTAGCGCAAGATCTCAACGATCACACCGTTTTCGACCCAGTTGTAGAGCAGTTGGGCGTTGGTGTTGTTGAGCAGGATACAGCCATAGGTGACTCGTGTGCCGATGCTGTTTTGCCACAACAATTGACCCCCGCCGCGAGTCGGAAACCCATGAAACCCGTTCGTGAAAGCGGCATTCGGCACGGGTTGATACACCCCGATGAAATACGGCATCCACAAGTTCCAATTGCCCGCATAGGCATTTTCTTCGCGTAATAACACCTGATACACACCCGGCCAAGTTGGGCTACTCGCAATTCCGGTACTTGACCCCCAATCCCATTTCAGCGCGCCATTTTCATAAACCCGCGTGCGCTGTTCGCTAAGGCTCACTTCGATCCGCTTGTCGGGGATCGGCTCAAATGGGAAAAATTGATCAGGGGACGGGATCGTCAAGGTCTGTCCGATCGTCAAGGTGCTGACCCCCGGATTCGCCCGCTCCACCCAAGGATATGGCACGCCGTAATCCCAAGCGATGCTGATGATCGTCTCACCTGCTTGTACGGTGTGGGTGCGATCGCGATGATAAACGCGGATCATGGTCTCCGTTTGACCCGCGATGATCGCCGCTTGTAACGCGCTCACCGCCCGATCATAATCTAAGTAGCGGGTGTCATCCAAGTTGGCGGCCGCTTGTCGCTCTAAAAAGGCGCGGGTTTGCATCGTGTCTAAGTCTAATCGGAATCCGGTGGGATGAGCGGGATCGGGGGTGAGCGTTAACCAACTTCCCCAAGTCTCTGGGACTTCTGCCCAATACACGCTATCCCCCGTCACCGGATCGAAGACGCGCACAGTTAACTGATTCAGTAAAAGCGATCCCACTTGAGCGATCAACGGGCCGGAGTCGGTGATCGCAGGTTGGGTCGAAAACATCACCAGCATTAAGTGACCGTCTGAGAGGGCCTGTGCGGCATTTTCGTAAAGCGGCGCGAGAGTCACGTCGAGGTCTAAGGCGCGGCCGTTGATCGGCGGTGTCGCTTCGATCGCCCCGTTGATCACCTGAATACCCGCATTTCGAGCGGGGGTCTCTAGATCAGCCCGTAGCGAGTCAAGTCCGTTTTGCATCGCGTCCAGATCGATCATCAACACGGGTTCGATCGTGATCGGGCGTAACAGCGCCTCAAACCCGCGTGCTTGATCGGCCCGTTGGGCGGTTGCCTCTGGATCTAAGGTGATCCCTAATTGCGACGGATCGACATTCCAAGTCTGTTCGGTTTCGGGATCGATCAAGGTGATCACTTGCCAATCGGAACGCAAGCGATCAGCTGCTTCGGATGCGGATAACCCACCTAAATCAATGCCTAATGTGTAGGTATTGGGGGGGATACCGCGTCCATAAGCGGCGAAAATCATCAAACTGACCACGCTACATAGCGCGATGCTCCCCATGATCACCCCCCCCGCCGCCGCGACGATCCACCAACGCGATATTTTGGGACGCGGCCGCGCTCTCATCGGGACGGGTTGTGAGCGCGGGGGGATTGGCTTAGCAGCAGGATGTGTCGCACGCACAGGCCGGATTTTACCCGTCGGCATGGCCCGCGTGTGGATCGGGCGCGGACGAGGGGGTTTAGCGATCGGTTGTTTAGGACGATTCATCAGATTACTCAAATTTTTTTGATACGCTACACTCCATTATAGGGCCGTTTTGGATCAAAAAAATCCGCCGTAGGGTGGACGTAGGGCAAGCGCCGCCTAATTCTTACCGATTTTCAACCTTTGCGGCCGATCGATAGCGCAATTGGGCCACTTTGCCGACTCCGCGTGCGATAAAATAATTCACACCGAAGCTGATCGCCGCGCCGGCAAACGGGATGATTTTAGAGAAAAATTTTTGTAAAAACCGTCCGATCAACGTCGTCAGATAACCTGTAGCGGTTTCAGTGGCCTGAGCGACACCCGTCATGATCAAGGAAGTCCGGATCTTCTCTTCCGCCTCACTTACTTGGGCATGGCCATAAGCAGCGGCGATAAACTGCACAAGGTTGGCTTGAACTTGAAGCGACAAAAAAATATCCAGTGGAAGGGTGATCGGTAAGAAGAAAAACCCGCCGACTCCGGTAAACAGTCCGATCACCCCACATTTTAAGGCCTGCTCATGGATGATCCGGTTGATCAACTCATCTTGAGGCGCGTTGGGAAACTTGGATTGCAACTGTTGATAATACGCCTCTAGCTTTTCGATGTCCGGTGTGGCCAAGTGTGTGATCCGTTGGCTGATCCAATAGCCCATCGCGATAAAGGCGATCACCGAGATCACACAGATCACCGCGGTGATCAATGCAAAGGTAGAGAGAATTTGTCCAAGATCCATCGTTTAAGCCTGTCTATAAAAGTAATCGATCACCCGCGTTGCATCAACAAGGCGATCTAGGTAACTGTAATGACCCGCGCCTTGATACACTACCAAGCCCGCGTCTGGGATCGTCTGTTCTAAATATTGTCCCTGCCATAAGGGGGTATCGGTGTCTTGATCGCCCCAGATCAACAAAGTCGGGCGCTGGACTCGCGCTGCATAAGGCCGGAGATCCTCATTCACCACTTGGACAAACGTCGCCCGCATCACGCCGGAGATCTGCTGATAATCGCTTGATCCATAGCGCCCGTTATACCAAGCTTGCAATTGATCGGCGATCGGTTTTAAGCCGACTCCGCGCAAGCCATCACGCAAGCGCTTGTAGACGGTCAAGCGGGCGCGGGTGGGCCATGGTAACGGGGTGCGAATGCCCGCACTATTGGCTAACACGATCTTCTGGATTCGATCGGCGTGATCCGCGCCCAAGATCAAGCTCAAACGTCCGCCGAAAGAATGCCCGAACAAGTGGGTTTTTGCGAGTCCGTGCGCGTCTAGATAGGCTAAGACAAAGCGCGCATAATCGTACACCGTCCACGCGATCGGCGGGGCCTCACTTTGACCGAATCCGGGTAAATCCAATAAATAGACGCGATACCCTAACGGCGCAAGTCGCTCACCCAACGGACGGATCAAGCTGATATTTGCGCCCCACCCGTGTAACATCACGATCGGCTCACCCTCACCGATCACCTCCTGATGAATCTGGAGATCGGCGATCTTCATGAAATTTCCACGCGAATCTGTGCGCCAAGTTGGGTTAATTTTTCGATCACGCCCTCAAAGGAGCGACCGATCGTTTCGGCATTATCGATCACGGTGGTGCCATGTGCCACTAAGGCCGCGCCTAACATGCCTAAGCCGATCCGTACATCGGGCGAATCCACATAGATCGCGTGAAGTGGTGTATGGCCGACGACAATCACACGATGTGGATCACATAACACAATTTGCGCGCCCATCGCGTTGAGTTTATCGACAAACAACAAACGATCGTTAAACAGTTTTTCGTGGATCAAGGTTGTGCCGCGGGTTTGCGTGGCGGCCACAGTCGCAATCGATACCAGATCAGACGGGAAACCCGGCCATGGCGCGGTTTCAATTGATGAGTCCACGTCTTCTTCCCGATTCGGCGCGGTGAGTAGCGCGTGATTGGGGACAAATAGCGCGTGTTCATCCAGATGCAAGGTGATCCCTAAACGCTGATAGCTGCGGGCGATCATACGTAAGTCTTTGCGGCCGATGCCATTAATTTCGATCCGCCCACCACAGATCGCGCCGATCGCGGCGATGCTGGCCGCCTCAATATGATCAAACGACACGGTAGCTTTTGCGCCGTGTAATTGGTCTGTCCCCCATACCCGCAAGACATTTGAGCCGATCCCCTCAATTTGAGCGCCCAATAACTCTAAAAAGTAAGCAAGTTCTTGGATATGCGGCTCACTGGCGGCATTGTGGATCACGGTTTCTTTGCCTAAACAAGTGGCTAACATCAAAACCATCGCGGTGGCCGTCACGCTAGATTGAGTCAAGATGATGTCTTGGTATTCCCACTTAGCCACGCGGATCTCAATTGCACCTTCAGCGATCGTCAAATTTTGGCCCAGATCGCGCAACGCCTCTAGATGCGTGCGAATCCGGTGGAGTGGAAAATCGATCTCCATACGGACATATCCGCGTCGGATCAAAATCGGTGCAAGGTATAACAGCGCTCCGACAAACCCTTGCGTCTGTTCGGCAGACAAGGTGCGGCGTGTGATCTGGGGGGTATGAAGTTGCCAATGGTGCGGCGCGATCGTTTGGATGTCTGCACCTAGCCATTGTGCCAGATCCCGCATGAATGACACGCTGATCGTGTGGGGGATGTTGTGTAAGGTGACGGGATGTTCAGTCAGCAGCGACGCGCCTAATAATGCTAAGGCGGCGTTGGTGCTGCCGGCTGGCTGATAACTCCCGTTGAGGGCATGGCCCCCTTCAACCCGAATACGCATAAGGACTCCCATTTTTGCGCCGAATTATAGCGCATCCTAAAGCGAATCTAGAAGATCGTGTCTTTTCAGGGATAGCGATTGACATTACAGCTCACTTTGACTAGTCATATCCATATCCGCCAGATTCAGCACTCCTTCTTTTCAACCGCAGAGGATACAGAGTGGTTTGTCCGACAAATAGCTAAAATACACGCTGTCATCGAAAGGGTAAATCACTTCAAAAGACATCGGCGAAAAAACGAGACAAATGTTACGAATTTTTCGCTCATCTGTGCTAAGATCATCTTATCGTTATTGGATCATGAAAGGAGCGCATCATGATGAAGAAAGATCCCCAATCAATTTTTTTCATGCGTGTGATTTTCATGACGATGCCGCCGCCGTTTTGATCGTGATTACAAATACGTGTGCCGCTTTTTTGCGAAATTTCGGTTTTCTACCGATACTTAAACTGAGTGTGTTAATCGTTAACCTGTCATCCAAGTGAGTTGAACTTATGCAACTTCAACAACCTGTCACCCAAGAAAAATTGAACTATCGTCAAAATTTGCCCGAATGGTTTCGGCAACTGCCCAAAATACGCTTTCCCGCGCCGAATGAGGAATTTCAGTTGGTGGATCGCGCCCAACTGGACGCATTGATCGGGGATATGGACAATGAGGCCAGACAACGCCTTTATACCGATCTAGATGTGTTAAATCTTGAGCTTTTGCCCTTGTTTCGGGAGCGTGATTATCTGGCCAAGTATCATCAGAATCGCTATCGCCTCTATCAGATCATCTACATGCTGTTAGCAGCAGCAGCGACCTTAGTCGGTTCACTTTTGGCCTTAGCGCTCAATACCAGCCCGCAATTGGTCTCGTTTCTCTCGTTTGTCGAGACCTTGATCGCCCTGCTCACCTATTTGATCGTCAATTTGAGCGGACGCGAACCCGCCTTACCCGCGTGGTTAGACAATCGCCGTCGGGCGGAGACCTTGCGTCGGGAGTATTTTCGCTACCTGATGAACCTTGCGCCTTATCGAAGTATCAAGGGCTTTGAGCGGCGTATGGTCTTAGCGCGCCGCGCAGCAGACATGAATCGCGGTGTGTATCCTGAAACTGAACAATCGGAGCAACGGGCATGAGCAGCAAACTAAATCGTGACGACTTAGAGATGCGTTATCGTCTGTTTGAGCATTTCGCGCTCAACGATCAACGCAGTTTTTATAAATCCGCCTCTCAACGCAATCGCAAGGCCGGCCAACAGGTCAACGTTTTTCGTGCGATGTTCTCGTTTCTCACAGGGGTATCCGCGGCCATTGTGGGCTTGATCGTGCAGGGGTATTTTGTGCCGGGGACGCAATGCGCGCTTGATCCCGCTAATCCAACCTGTACCGGGTTGCAATTTGTGACCGGGATTCTCACCTTAGCGGCCATTAGTTTTCCGGCCTTTGGCGCATTTTTTAGCACTTTGTCCGATCTCTACCAATGGGATCGCTTGATCGCGATCTACGATACCTCCCGTGAAAATTTGCAGGTCGCCGATGCGCTTTCCCCCTTAGATGAAATGCCGAATGAGATCTATCAGACCACCTTAGAAGGGTTCGCGGAAGCAACGCTCATGGTGATGAGCGATGAAACCGCGCAATGGGGGCAATCGATCCGTACTCCCGAATCGATCGAACAATTTATCAAACGTCAAAGCGAGGCTGCGAAAGCGATCAGCAAAGAGGACACTTCTGGCACAGATCCGAACGCCACAGAATAGAATATCGCGCCCGATTGTGGTTAAATAGGGCGCAATCACAGACTCTTTTCTTAGGCGAACTATGCAACCGACATTAAACGGAATCCGTGTGTTAGATTTTACCCGTGTGTTAGCGGGGCCCTTCTGCACCATGTTATTAGGGGACATGGGGGCCGAAGTGATCAAGGTGGAATCGCCCAAGGGAGATGACACCCGTCACTGGGGCCCCCCTTGGCTAGGGGACGAAAGCGCTTATTATCTCGCGGTGAATCGCAACAAACGCAGTTTGACACTCAACTTAAAAAGCCCCGAAGGCCAACAGATCGCAAAAACGTTAGCGCGTCAAAGTCAGATCGTGATCGAAAACTTTAAACCGGGGCAAATGGCACAATTCGGACTCGATTACGAGACACTCAAACGCGATCACCCCGCTTTGGTCTATGCCAGCATCACCGGCTATGGGCAATCCGGCCCCTATGCGGATCGCCCCGGTTACGATCAGGTGATCCAAGCGATGAGCGGCCTGATGTCGATCACCGGATCAGCCGACGGTGAACCGTACAAGGTCGGTGTGGCCGTCACTGATGTGCTAACGGGCATGTTTGCCCTTTCGGGGATCTTAGCGGCGTTGCGTCATGCAGAGATCACCGGACACGGCCAAGTGTTAGATTTTGCGCTGTTCGACTCGCAATTGGCCGGATTGGTCAACGTAGCGAGTAATGCGCTGATTTCGGGCGCGATCCCGCGTCGTTACGGCAGCGCGCATCCCAATATCGTCCCCTATCAACCGTTTCGGGCCATGGACGGTGAATTGGTGGTTTCGGTGGGCAATGATAGCCAATTCGCCGCGTTATGCGACTTGATCGCACAACCAGAGTTAAAGGCCGATCCGCGTTATCAGACCAATCCGGCGCGGGTGGCCCATCGCGAAAGTTTGATTCCGGTGTTACAAGCCGCTTTTGAAACACAAACCGTGGCGACTTGGGTGAATGCGCTCAATGAACGCGGTATCCCGTCCGGGCCGATCAACAATGTGATCGAAGCCTTAGACGACCCGCATGTGCAAGCTCGGCAGATCGTGCGTGAAACTGAACTCCATAATGGCCACACCTTGCGCTATGTGGCTTCACCGTTACAAGATGCCGGTGAGATCCGCTATCCCCCACCGGCCTTAGGTCAACACACCGAGTCGATCTTGACTGAATGGCTAGGCTATGGGCCGGAACAGATCGCCGATTATCGCGCACGGGGGGTGATCTAACATGGCGCGGGTGTGGATCGGCGCGGTGATCCTGTTGATCGGCTTTATGATTCGCGTGGATGATCTAGGGGCGCGTCCGCTATGGATCGATGAAGGCTTTTCGTATTTTGCAGTGCGTGAGCCGGATCTGTTAACGGTGTTAGCGCGGGATGTGCATCCTCCGTTGTATTTCGCCGCGTTGAAAGTGTGGGCGGGCTTCACCGGCACCTCGGAATTTGCCTTACGCTATTTTTCACTCTTATTCGGGTTACTGAATATCGCGCTGATCGCGCCCTTGACTCGCGAAATTGCGCGCTTGCGGGGCATCACCGATCCGATCGTGCCGTTGATTGCGGCCTTACTCATGGCTGTGGCCGAAATGGAGTTTTACACCGCGCAAGAAGTCCGGAGTTACACCCTGCATATCACTTGCGCGATCGTGTCGATGTGGGGGTTTCTACGGTGGTTACGAACGGGTGAGCGTTTCGCGTGGGCATGTTGGTTAATCGGCATGACCGCCTTGATTTACACCCATTATCTCGGCATTTGGACGGGAATCGTCCAGGGCCTGTACGCGCTCCTCTGGTTACGTGGAAAACAGCGCATCACCGTGATCGGATCATTGTTGATTCCGGCGGCCTTGTTTAGTGTCTGGTTATTCGGGATCGTCTTGCCTTATCAGACGGTCAAAGCGGATAGCGATGCGACCATGGATGCGTCTACACTAGAGACGTTATTCGCCTATATACAGGATTATTTAACTGGACAATGGGCGCTCATGTTAGGTCTCTTGATCTTAGGTGGGATCGAATTTCGTGAAGGGCGCTTTTACCCACGCTTGGCGCACGGGGTGTCTTTATTGGTTTTATGGATCGTCGTGCCGATCGCGCTCACCTTTATCGGGAATCTGCAATTTTCGATCCTCACCAATTACCGGATCTCGTTAGTCACCGTGCCATTGGTCTTGTTATGGACGTTGGGCATCAGCACCTTTCGTGGGCAAGCTCGCGCCTTTTTGATCGCGGTGATCGCCTTCTATGGGATCATCAGCGTTGATTTTCAGCGGGTCGAATTGCCTTGGGATCAATTTGCGGCCTTGATCACCGATTACGCTCAACCGGATGATCTGGTGATGATCGACATGAAAGGGGTCGATTTTTCACTAGAATATTACTTAGAGCGTCAACGCGCCCCCGGAGTAGGGATCATCTCGTTACGGCAATATGTTGAATGGGATCAAAGCGCGATTCACACCGAGTTGATCCCGTTACTGAACGCGAGTCCGACGATCTGGGTCGCCCGTTGGAACGATATGCCCACCGGACTTGATCTGATCGCGCCGGGGTATGTGCAGACCGCTTATCAAACGATCGATTACCGTGGCAATCAGTTGGAAGCCTATCGTTTCGACCGGATTCCGGCCGATCAACAGGTGATCCGCTATCAAAACGGCATGATCTTACGACAATTCCGTGCCTATGCCGATCCGTTGCGGGTGGATCTGTGGTGGAGTGCCGATCAAACGTTGATGCGGAGTTATACCGTGTCCGCCGTGTTATTAGACGGTGAAGGCCGCTTGGTGGCACAACATGACGCGCTCCCATTTTTGAATCAGCGCCCGACCGAGACATGGACAAGCGGTGCGTGGGTATATGACCCAAAGCCATTGACCGCCTTACAAGCGATCCCGTCCGGGGAGTATCAGATCGGGATCGTGGTCTATTTTTGGACGCAAACCGGCCGACTCCGGCGGGTGTTGACCGACTCTGGTTTGGATATTGCGATGATCGGCACACTCACTCAGCGATAAACGGGGCGGTTTCGCCAAAGCGATCGCTAAACACAAACGCACTTAGAGGCTTGCGTTCACGCGGTAAGACCTCTCGTTGTTGGTGTTTTTCGGAGAGGATATCGATCGTCCCTTGATACCCCAAAGCAGCGCCGGCCAACACGCGGTAGCCGTCCGGAATTTGATAGATCGTTTGAGCATGATCGGGGTGGATACCGGCCATTTGTCGGATCACCAGTTCCATGGAGGTCGCTTGCACGGTGAGGTTTTGCATCGCTTGGCCTAGGTCATACAGCGCGTGATGATTCGGGCTACCGTCCGCTTCAAACGTAAGGCGGGCGATCATCAACATCAACACTGGGGCGCGCTTGGCCCAAGTCTGATTGCTATCAGTGAGACAAGAGAGCAATTTTGCATAGGAATCCGGTTGCGCTTGAGTCGCGAGGATAAAAAACCAAGGTTGATCGTTAAAACACGATTGTGACCAGCGGGCGGCCTCAAACAAACTCAGAAGCTGCTCATCGGTCACGGGGCGATCGGCAAACGCGCGCGGACTCCACCGTTCGCGTAACAGGTCATGGATCGGGTGATCGTTATCAGCGGGTTTACGAATGAGATCGGTCATCAGGTTTCCTATTCTTTTTTGGCAATTCGCGCCTATAATAACAAAAAAGCGGCCATTTAAAATTGGATCTAACGCTGATGATCTCTGATTATTTTCACCTGCACTTATAGCGGCGCATCGCCGCAACTTGTGATCCCTCTTTTTGACCCGTTTGACCCGTTTCTGCATTTTTTTAATCACCCAACACCTAGATCAGGATGAATTGAGCATGTTTGATAAACTTGAAGGCATTGCCAAGCGTTACACAGAATTAGATACCTTGATGAGCGATCCGGCGGTCATGGCCGATTATGAGCGGATCGTGGAATATTCCAAAGAACGCGCCGATATTGAGGAGATCGTGCAGAAGTATCGCGTGTATAAGCTAAAATCGCATCAACTGCAAGACGCGAAAGCGCTGTTATACGAAGAAAATGACCCCGAATTGCGCGCCATGGCCAAAACCGAGATCGATGAGCATGAAGTGGCGATCGAACAATTAGAGGAAGAACTCAAGCGCTTGTTATTGCCCAAAGACCCCCGCGATGATAAAAACGTGATCGTCGAAATTCGGGCCGGTGCAGGCGGAGATGAAGCGGCGATTTTCGCGGCCGATCTGTTCCGGTTATACACCCGTTATGCGGATGCGCGGGCTTGGAAAGTGGCGGTTACGGCTGAAAATGAACTCGGGCTTGGCGGTTACAAACGGATCGAATTTGAGATCAAGGGCAAGGGGGCCTTTAGCCGCTTTAAGTATGAAAGTGGGGTGCATCGGGTGCAGCGCGTCCCAGTCACCGAAAGTCAAGGACGCATCCATACCAGTACCGCGACCGTGGCTGTTTTGGCCGAAATGGATGAGGTTGATATTGACCTCAATATGAATGATGTGCGCGTGGATGTGTTTCGTAGTCAAGGCGCGGGTGGACAATCGGTAAATACCACCGACTCCGCGGTACGCATGACGCATATCCCTAGCGGGATCGTGGTCGAATGTCAGGATGAGCGCAGCCAATTGCAAAACCGGATTCGCGCTAAACAGATCTTGTTAAATCGTCTGTATGAGATTGAAGCGGAAAAACAGCGCTCCGAACGTGAGGCCGAACGCCGTGATCAGGTGGGATCAGGGGATCGTTCCGAAAAGATCCGCACCTATAACTATCCCCAAAATCGCGTGACCGATCATCGGATCAATGTGAGTAGCTACAATCTGCAAGCGTTTATGAACGGGGACGGATTAGACGACTTCATCGATGAATTAGCCACCCGTGAACAGGCCGAACGGCTCTCGGTGGGCGATACTGAAACCGAGGACTAATGTCCCCGGTTTCACTAGAGTTTGGGTTGTTTTGCGCGGTGGTGATCGCGCTGTACTATCGCGTTTGGCCTTCGCATCGTTGGGCGGTCTTGCTCTTGGCCGGCTGGTTTTTTTATGCGACTTGGCATCTGTTCTATGTGCCGTTGTTGATCGCGATCAGTGGGCTGTTTTACTTTTGTGGCCGGCGGATTGATGAAGCCAGTACGCCGATCGGGGCGCGAGTCGCTTTGATCGGCGGGGTGATCACCAGCTTAGCGATCTTGGTGGTGTTTCAATATAGCCATTTTTTTGCGTCTGCGATCGTAACCGATACTTTTACGCGCATCATTGTGCCGATCGGCATTTCGTTTTACACCTTTCAGGGGATCGGCTATCTGGGGGATGTCTTTCGTAAGGTGATCCCTCCGGAACGCGATCCACGTTACTTCATGACGTTTATCGCGTTTTTTCCGATCCTCACTTCAGGGCCGATCGAGCGTGGCGCGCATTTAATCCCACAATTGCGGGCCGAAACGCGCTTTGATCCCGTGATCGCGATCAGTGCGCTACGCTTGATCTTATGGGGCGTGTTTAAGAAGTTGGTAATTGCAGATCGCTTAGCGATCTACGTGAACGCGGTCTACGATCAACCGCAAGCGTATAGCGGCGCGGTTTTGTTGATCGCTACGCTGTTTTACACCGTACAGATCTATGCGGATTTTTCGGGTTACACCGATATTGCACGAGGTGTAGCGCGTTTATTCGGGATCGATCTGTTTGAGAACTTTCGACAACCCTATTTTGCGATGTCGATTCGTGATTTTTGGACTCGTTGGCATATCAGCCTTTCGACTTGGATTCGGGAATTGATGTTTATGCCCTTGAGTCGCACCCTGTTACGGCGATCCGGCGGGCGCTATTCACGGGCGATCCAAGCGGTGAGCAACTTGATTGTGATGACACTCGTCGGCTTATGGCACGGACCAAGCTGGACATTTGTGATCTGGGGGGCGTTGCATGGGGTGTATATGAGCGTTGAAAGTCTGCTCAATTGGCGCGTGAAGTTGGTTAAAATCAGCACGCCACGTCAACAGATCGAACGGGTGGGCCGAGTCATCCTAACGTTGATCTTGGTGATGATCGCGTGGGTGTTTTTTCGAGCGAAGAGTCTTGCGGATGCGGGTTACATCCTAACGCATTGGATCGCGCCGTCCAATGGAGATCTCACCCAACCGTTTACAGGGGGGCTATTGCCTAATGGAGTCGAATTTGCGCTTGCGATCGGCTTGATCGGCGTGTTGATTATCAGTGATCTGATCGGCCCGACGTTATTAGAGCGATTCGGGCGTTTAGGGTGGGTGATCCGTTGGGCGGTCTATTATGGATTCGGCATGGCGATCTTGTTTGCGTCATTATATGGCGCGGGTTCAGCACAATTTATCTACTTTCAGTTTTAGGCAAAAAGCATGACGATCGGGGACTTATTAAACGCGGCCAAAGGACGCTTAGCGGGGCGATCGCCTTCCGCGAGTCTGGACGCGCAAGTGTTATTGGCGGAAATTTTGGGCGTGAGTCGGGCGCATCTCCTAGCGTATGGTGAAACGTCGGTTTCATCCGAACACGCGCAACAATATCAGGCTTGGATTGAACGGCGCGTTATGGGTGAACCTGTCGCTTACATCCTCGGACACAAGGCGTTTTACGATCGCGAGTTGATCGTCTCTCCGGCGGTGTTGATCCCGCGTCCAGAAACCGAATTGTTATTAGAGCTGGCGTTGACACTGGTGAAACAGAGCGCGGTGGATGTAGGAACCGGAAGTGGTGCGTTAGCGGTGACACTGGCGGCCTTGCGTCCGGAGGTGACGGTGTATGCCGTGGATGTCAGTCCAGAGGCCTTAGCGATCGCCCGTCAAAATCAGCAAGCGCCGGTGACGTTTTTTGAAGGTGATCTGTTGATGCCCTTGATTGAACGCGGGATCAAAGTCGATTTAATCATGGCGAATTTGCCGTACATCGCACACGATGAAGTCCCAACCTTAGCGGTTAGCCACTATGAGCCGATCCTCGCCTTAGACGGTGGTCAAGACGGCTTGACGTTGATCCGGCGGTTATTGGAGCAAGCGCCACAAGTTTGTCTACCGGGGGCTTGGGTTTTATTGGAGATCGGCGCGGATCAAGGGGCCGCGATGAAAGAATTGGCACAACCGATCGCGCAAGAGGTCACGATCTTACAGGATTATGCGGGCTTAGATCGGATCGTGCGACTTCGGTTTTAATCTGATAAACAGGCGAGATCAGGTAAAATCGATAATCAAATATAATTCACCTCTTATAGAATCAACCATATTTGTTGCTTCATGCTCATTTGTGAGCAAGCGCACCCTCAAACGAAAGTTCTGATACAATGGCCAATTCCCTGATACATATTGTTGACAACAGTTGATGCTAAAGGATTGGGATTATGTGGCGTGGAATCGTGAGCATTATTGCTTTACTGCTGATGGGTGGATCAGCAATCATCATCACCACCCTATTGGTGATCCCCAGCATGGGTTTTCACATTCTTGTCCCCGTACTCCAACCCCTACATCAAGCCTTAGCTTGTGAAGCGGGCGAAACACTGAACTATGAATACGAGTTTTTTGACAACACGACCACCGTTCATTTTCGCTGTGTGAATGCTGCTGGAAGTGCGCGCGATGTAGACCCCGTTTTACGCACCCCTGCCAATTACGCGATCGGCGTGTTTTGTTTGGGTGGGCTGTTGCTACTTGTGCCATTTTTCTTTGCGTTACGGCAAGGCACGATGAAAGAAGCTGAATCAGCGGTTGGGCAGGCGCTTCAACAAGGGATTGAAGAAATGCAAGCGATGACTCAAAGTCAAAGTAGCTTGACGACGCTGACATCTTCTGGTCAACAGCAACTTGATGCGTTAGAAAAATTGCGGCAGCAAGGACACATCACGCAAGAAGCCTATGAAATTGCCAAAAAGCGGATTTTCGACATCTTTAGCGCAAGTTGACAGCTTTCGTAATTCTGATCAGTGGCAGGCGCTTCATATCGCCTACAATGGTGAACTATTATGGACAAGTGATTACGGAAGGTTAGGTTGCGATCGAGTCACCCAATGGGATGTGCATCGCATATCGAATGTATCCCCTAGAAGCGTTGTATGCTCATTGGACATATTAAGCATCCTTGATCTGTTTTGATACAATGGCCGAAATAAATCAGTGGATGATCGCGAATAAGTTGCTTGATTAAGAGGGAATGACATGAAAAATTTTAAAAT
>JALOOG010000150.1 GCA_025454525.1 Anaerolineae bacterium
GGGCAAGTGCGATCCACACTTCAATCACTATGGCCCATTTGAGGGTACTGAAACTTCCTACGTCAATGTAAATTCGGAGTCGACGATTGAACTTCAATCACTATGGCCCGTTTGAGGGTACTGAAACCAAGCTTTATTGGGGCTTGCGATCCGGTCTGGTGACTTCAATCACTATGGCCCGTTTGAGGGTACTGAAACGTTTCACGCATACCCCTACGAGGGTCTAAATAAGAGACTTCAATCACTATGGCCCGTTTGAGGGTACTGAAACTTCGGCTTCCTTCTATGTGACAGAAGCACTTATCACTTCAATCACTATGGCCCGTTTGAGGCTGACAGGGGACAGTTTGAAAAAAAAGGGTTCAGAGTTAAGTTAGGAGTATCTGCCAAGATACCGAGAACCAAACCATGAACCCAAAATGATTGTACCCATGGCAAGATGAAGGGGTTAAGCACTTTGCGGCGTTAGGCAAATGGCAAGCGTTGGGACTGGCATTGCTGAGCTTTGGGGTAATCCTCGCACGCCACGCGAGTTTGACACGGATCGCGGAAGAAATGTGCTGGGTGGGACGGGTCGAAACGCTCAACAAACGCTTAAAGCGTTGGGTCAGCCACCGGACTTTCGATACTATGGGCTTCAAAACTGTCCCCTGATAGCCGAATTGGCCCTCGTAGCATAGGGTACTTTTCGGAGATGATTTGGGGAAAAACAGCGAGAGACCCTTATCGTATTTCTCACTAGCCCCCTCCTTGAGACTATAAACCGAGAGGGGGAATTGGCTTGTAGGTGATGAAAGATGTGTTTCTATCAATGGGAGAATTTTCTAAAATGAGCTTCATCGACGGCTTTACGGCCAAGATCTCATAAAACACCCGTTGATCTAAATGATGCGCTTG
The DNA here is from genome assembly GCA_025454525.1 of Anaerolineae bacterium. Taxonomy (GTDB): domain Bacteria; phylum Chloroflexota; class Anaerolineae; order Aggregatilineales; family Phototrophicaceae; genus JALOOG01. The sequence continues at coordinate 898 of JALOOG010000150.1, forward strand.
CCGTATTGTTGACGGATTGTTGGAAACAGATAATCCTCAAAGGCACGGCGCGCATCGTATTCGGGCGACCAAGCCCAATCTTGACGAGCAGCGCGGTCATCCAAGCGGGCCGGCCAACTGTCTACGATCTTTTGTCGGCCCGGTGACGGCACATACTGGATCTGTGCGTGTGGAAATTGCGCCCTGACCAGATCGGCGATCGCTTCGGCGGTCAGGCTAAAGCTGGTCACATTGTAGACCGTACTGGTCAAGTGATCGCGGGGTGCATCTGCCAGTTTTAACAAGGCGCGGATCGCATCCGGCATCACCATAAACGGCATGATCGTGTCGGGACGCACAAAACATTCATACGCTTCCCCTCTCGCGGCGGCATGAACCATTTCTGGGGCATAATCGCTTGTGCCACCACTAGGCACGGTCAAAGCGCTGATCAAGCCCGGAAAGCGCACACTACGAAAATCGACCCGATGATCTTCGGGTTGGGCGGCCAATTGGCGATAATGCTGGGTATAATAACGGCCAAGATGCTCACAATACAGCTTGTTACAACCGTACATGGTGATCGGGCTGTTGAATTGGGATTCGCTTACCGCGTCGGCCGCCTGTTTTGTCGCTAGATCGGCGATTCCATAGGCTGCGACCGAGCTGGGAAAGATAAATTTGACCGTTTGCCCCCGCCAACTCGCCTGATCGATCGCCAATTGCAAAAGGTTGATCGTACCTTGCACATTGACTCGATGCGCGGATTCTGGGCGAAATTCCGAATGGGTCGAAAGCAACGCGGCCAGATGATAGATCGTCTCGATCTCATACTCCGTGGCCAGACGATCCATGAGATCGGTATCCAAAATGTCCCCTACGATCGTGTGTTTAACGTGTTGACGCAGCGAGTCTTCTAATTCACGCAAATCCAAGACCAAGAGATCGGCTCCGGTCTGCACCAACGCCCGAATTAACCCGTGACCCACTTCACCATTCGCCCCGGTGATTAAAATGACTTTTTTACGCATAAAATCAACCCTCCTTGTGATCTATCCACCTGATTTTAAGTTTCTGATGAAGAATTCGCTAGACGATCCCGTTTAATCGTGCGATAATCAAGCAGACTTTGGGCTAAAACGTGAGGTGAGCATTGATAAACATGGCGAGCCAATGGCTGAGACGACCGATGATCGTCTTGCTCTTGTTCCTAGTATCTTGCGGGGCCGATCCGGCCTTGCCCAATAAGATCACTTCATCCGATCTGGTCGGAACACTCACTTTACAATTTCCAGACGGTTGGCGCATTGCCCCCATACCTAGCCCGGAATTTGACCGTCAATTTATCACCCTCGTGCGTTTACCGGACAATGTGCCAATGGAACAGTATGCACAATTTCCGGCGATCCGTTTCCGTTATGATGCCTACAACACGCCCCCCGATCTGGAAACGATCGCCTTATCGCAATTATCGGTATTACAAACGGATTTTAACCTCATCAACATCAATAGCTTTAACACCAGTATGATCCAAGTCAAGGGGTATCCGGCCGCGGTGATCCGTGGGAGCGATCCTGAAACCGCGTTTAGTTATTATCTGATGCTGATCGATTGGCAACCGCAAAGGGGCCTCGTGCTGATCACCGGATCAACGCCGGATTCATTGCTGACTTTAGAGGAAACGATCAACGCGATCGCCGAGACGATCTCGCTCACCACTAACCTGAATACACCGATGGACATCGGGATTGTGCCACTCGCGACTCCCACCGTAGCACCGGAATCGACGGCCGATCCAAATCCCGAATCCACCGCGGATCCCAGTCCCGAATCGACCTTAGAGCCGCGTCCGGAATCGACGCTAGAGCCAACCGCGCCTTAAAAATCGGCGACTCGTTGGCGGGCGATTTGGATCGCTTCGTCTAGCGTCTTACAAAATTGCAGATCCCGAAAGCGTCCGGTCAACCGTTGTAGCGTCGTGGCTAAAAAGCTAAGCGCCGGGCTGACTCCCACCACGATCACATGCTCCAAGTGCGGATCGGATTGTACGATTTGTCGCATAGTGCGGACATCTTGTAATAATTTGCCTAACTGCAACATATCGATAATCAACACATACTGGGTGATACCGTCGGCTTTGACAAGGGCGAGGCCGTCTAACTGGCCTTGGCGGAGTTCCTCATAACCCAAATCACCTACCCAACGCGAAAGATAGATCCCGTGTTCAATGCGACTGGCTTCAACAGGCATACATTGATCCTTTGTGTTCAAGGTTTTACGGCGATGACGGTGATTCAATTTGTAACAGTTGACGCGCCTCATCCAAGGCTTCATCCAAGGTCTGGTAAAAGCGCATGTGATTTAAGCGTCCGGTAAAGCGGCGAATGGTATTGGCCGCAAAGGCCATAGCACGATTCGCCCCCACGATATGGATATACTGTGTTTGATCTTCCCGAAACAGGCTTTGATAACGGCGTAGATCGTTAGGGACTTTGGTTGCCGCGCTGATGTCTGCGACCAAAATGTAGTTTTTAACCTGATCTTGCGCGACGTATTGCAATCCGATCCGTTGTGAGTTCGCGATCTGCTCAAAGGTGACTTCACCGTACCACCGCAATAGGTATAAACCGGGCTGTAGACGCTCAATATCGGCGGGCATGATGATCACCTCACTTAGGATTGTCGTAATACGCTACGGGCGCGCTCCAGAGCTTGATCCACATTATTGTAATGTTCTACGCCTTGAATGCCAAATAGACGCGCTAACATACTACTCAATAATTTGATGTGCCATGATGCGCCGACGGTGAACACATGACTCGCACGGTTTTGTTCCACCACTTGACGCGACTCGCGGAGATCAAAGGGCATATGGGTAGACGGATCGATCTGGAGGATCAAGACATAACGCGGATCGCCGGATTGTGCGGCCACTTGTGCGCCCGTTTGCTGGGTGGTGAGCAGTTCTTGGAGGTGGATGGTGCCGCTTAATTGACCCAGATAAACGCCGGGTTCACGCCGTTCAAGGTGAATAGGCATGATAAAACTCCTGAAAGACAGATCATGTACGGATACATGATCTGTACGGAGTTGCGTTAGCGCGGGTTGCGATCGCTTACGGTAATCGAAGCCAACACGGCCTGTAATAAGCGCAAGGTGTGTTGATAATCATCACGATTCAGCAGCGCCGTTGGGCTGTGGATGTAACGGCACGGCATAGAGATCACCGCGGACGGTACGCCGCCGTTGGTGATATGGATCGCGCCCGCATCTGTCCCACCGCCGGGTTGTGTCTTGAGCTGATAGGGGATCTGATGTTGCTCCGCGGTAGCGCGCAAAAACCCCAACAATTGTGGGGGGACGATCACGCTGCGATCTAACACGGTCAACACCGGCCCGCCACCTAAGCGACAAGTGGGATTGATCACCTCATCCGAGTCAAGATCCGCTAACGGGTTGGGGAGGTCATGGGCAGTCGTGCCTTCTAAAGCGAACGCCACATCCGGCGTAAGGGTTTGTGCGGCCACTTGCGCGCCGCGTAAACCGATCTCCTCTTGCACGGTGAACACCGCGATCAGATCCACCGGATAGGGCCCACCGCGCAACACATCGATCAGCAGCGAGCAACCGACGCGATCATCAAACGATTTACCGCGCAAGACCCGATCGCCGATCTCCATAAAGCGGCTGTCGAAACCGATGCGATCACCGCGTTTTACTTTGCTGTTGGTGTCGTCTTTATTGCCGCCGATGTCGATGCGTAAGTCTTTGAGCTTGACGACGCGCTGCTCATGGTTGAGGTGGATCGGAGTCCAGAGGATCACCCCCGGCAAAGCGTCATCACCGACCCGCACGCGCAAGCCCGGCAAGATGCGATCATCCACCGATCCGACTCCGGTAAAGCGGATCAAGCCGTCGCTATCGATTCCCGTCACCATAAAACCGACTTCATCCATGTGTGCGGCGAACATCACGCGCAAGCGTGGGCCATCGCCGACTCCGGGTTTAAGGGCGGTGACATTGCCCATTGGGTCAATCTGAATGTTTTCAACATGATTGGCGATCGCATTCAGGACAATGGCGCGCACTGCGTCTTCTTTGCCAGAGACTCCGATCGCTTCGGAGAGGTCTTTTAAAAATTCCATCGGTTTAGCTCCGTTCAGGGCGGTTATAAGCGATCGTCTGGAGAAAATCCGCGTCTAGATCGGCGATAAAATGGGCTAACAGGCGGCCGGTGCGCTCAATATCGCGCAAATCGACGGTTTCGACCGGGGAGTGCATGTTACGGATCGGGATGCTCAACAAGGCGGTGGGGATGCCACTTTGCGAGACTTGGATCGCCCAAGCATCTGTGCCGCTATTGCCCGGAAGGGGTTCTTCATTGAGTTTGATCTCATGATACTTGGCCGTTTTGCGGAGCTGCTCATTGAGTTTAAGGTGAAAATTTGGGCCGAGTCCTAAGATCGGGCCGCCGCCTAATTCATACCCCATATCGCTATCGACACCGGGTTGTTTGCCGAAGTTGACATCTAGGGCGATCGCGATGTCCGGTTTGAGGAAATAAGTGGCGGTTTTTGCGCCTAAGAGTCCGGTTTCCTCCTGCACGGTCGCCGCGGCACAGACTTCCCATGCGTGTTGCATCCCGTGTAAGAGATCCAAACAGACGCTCACCGCAGCCACACAAGCGCGATCATCCAAGGCCTTCGCGGCCACTTTGCGCCCTTGTAACTCCAGCAACGAGACATCCGGCGTAATCAGATCGCCGATCGAGACGAGTTCACGCACTTCAGCATCAGAGAGTCCGACATCGATCACAAATTCATTAAACGTCGGGTATTTTTGGCGGGTCTCATGGGACAAGAGATGCGGTGGCACGCTGGCCACGATCCCCGGTAAGGGGCGCTTGCCATGCACCAAGACCGGTTGCGCTAACATCACGCGGGCATCGACTCCGCCGATCCGATGCACATACAAGAAGCCATCGACAATCTCGCGCACCATTAAGCCGATCTCATCCATGTGCGCGGATAACATGATCCGGCGGATGGTTTGATCGGGCGTGGTGCGTGTGGGATGTTTGATCCCGATCAAACTGCCGAGTTTATCTTGTTCAAATGTATCCACCCGATCGCGCCAAGTATCGCGTAAAAGAGCGCGGATCGGGGCTTCATGACCGGACGGTGCGTGTGTTTCTACCAATTGTTTTAAGTGTGCTTTTAAATCCAGCAAAATCAAACATCCTTTAACGTTAAGGCGCGGGAGTCGGTGTCTCGGACGGCGGTAATAAAACTTCTACCGTGGGTGTGGCGGTGGGGGGGTCTACGGTAAAGGTCGCCGTCGGTGGGAGCGGCGTTTGTGTCGGTGGGAGCGGAGTCCACGTTGGCGTATTGGTCGGCGGCACGATCACCGGTTGAGTATTGGTAGGGGTGATCGGCGTATTGGTCGGCGCAAAGGTGAGTGTGGGTGCGATCGTGTTGGTTGGGAACAAGATCGGCGTGGGACTTAAGAAACGAGTCGGAAAGATCGGCGGAAAGCCTTGAGTCGGTGTGGCACGCAAGGTAGAGGTAGGTTGAAGGGTGGTGGTGACGATCGCTTGGACTGTGTTGGTCACAGTAGCGAGTTGATCATCGCCGCCGATCGGGGTAAACGTTTGTGTGGGCAGATCGCGATCGACATTGGCGGGCGCAGTCCCCCAGAGGTAAAACCCGATGCAATAAAAAGGCGTGGTCAGGGCAATGATCCCGATAAAAATCACCCGTAATGTTTGACGACGACGTAAAACCGCTTGCATCTCTTGATCGTACATGCCGGACTCCCGTTGCGTGGCGTAAGCTAGGGTCAACTATACCACAAATCAGCGCCGATCAAATTCCTAAACAGCCCGAAAAAACGTTCCTGTTCATCCTGATTTTTCAGCAAAGATATACGTTCTAAAATAGATACAGTTATATGAATCTGTTTTGTATGACATATTCATAATTTCGCTCTATAGCCAAAAGGGTATATTGCCCTCCAAATTTTTAGGTTTGATCCCTCTTAAAGCCAAGTAAGCAATTTTATCACTGTAATGGATAGTCACAGGCAAACGGGGTGGACGAACTGAACCGTAATGAAGATTAGTCATAACAAGCACTGACTCAATTGCATGTTCAATTGGAAATAATCCATCAGAACGAAGGTGAAGTGGTTGGGGTGTAGCATTTTTAAATGGTGGTAAAGTGGATATGATAAGCGCCTCATTAGAATTGATAATAAATGCGCTCCCTTTTTGTGCTTGAGTGATGATGGACTCTTCTCTGTCGTTAACTATTTGTTTCTCGTTTGCATAAATACGGGGAGATCCCGATTTTATGACTTCAACTAGATGAAAAGTCGCTCCGATTTTTGTTGCCCACTCTATGAGGGCTTTTTTCTCATCTCCACGGAAGTACCCATCACGCTGAATGACCACTCGTTTATCAGCAAACTCGCTCTTAGGAAAGAGTGCCTGTAGTACACTTGAAGGAATAGTTTCACCCTCAAGTGGTGCATCATGAATAACATATTGTAAAAAATCACCGTCACTTAAGTAGATACGTGCAATTGCGGTAGCGTTGATACTGCCAGAAAGACGTTTTTTCTTGTCACGCGCAATATCAATCCCCACAATAACATCGGCGAACTCAAGAGGTTTTGCAAGTATATAGGGGATGTTACCGATCTTGCCCAAAATCCCAAGTACAATGTTTGCCACTGAGGACTGAACTGATTTCTCATTTTCAAGGGTTGTGCTTTCGATCACTTGGCTTGGAATACCGCGTCCAATGGTAAGTGACTTCAAATGATGATATGCGGTTTCATCATCATCTTCATCGACAAAATCTTCCGGGAAGAATGCGACAATAATGTCTGGATCATCGTTTTGTAATTGTGTAATGGCAGTTTCTAATTCGGCCCGAGAAGCCTCTTTAACAGCAAGTTCACCGACTTTATGAACATCAAATTTGAGTGAGCGCAGACTCTTCTCAACATTTTCCCAAAAACTTGTGTAAGATTGATTTTCAAGGGCGTTGAGTATACCCACCTGAATAGGTTTGCGGTTTTTGAATTTATCTAACACTCGATATAAACCGTGATTACGTAGATCATTCATAATCGTCTTTTCACTATACGGGGCAATTCTGCCATTACCAAACTTAACTTGAGTGGTATGTGGAAGAGTCTGAAACAGAGTTGCGTTATTTCTACTATTATATGCTTGTCCAACATACTGGGTTTCCTTCATGACCTTTGAAACGTCTTTAACAATATCGGCCCGAATTGCTGGTGCAAGATGTAAGGCTTTAAGCGCATAGCTAGAATTGATACCAAAGCGTTTGAGGTACTCCATGTATAAAATAATCCGTAATGCTCCAATAGCGTAATCGTAACTATTGCGACCATTGGACACCTTGACAACCAAATCTCCGTCTGGTGAAGAAGAAATCAATTTTTGCATTTCTTCTCGTTGTGTGATTGCGAGAAGACGTTGACGTTCTGTCGCAAGAGTGCCAACAATCTCCGTAATTTCTCCCTTAAATGTGGATGTATGGTCGGCAACTTGTAACCCGATAAGTTGATCTTGGGAAACCCGCGTTGCATAGCTTTTAAGATCTTCTTTCAAGACAAGACGCGATGAAATTGACACAGACAAAGCAGGAACATTATCGACTACCCATCCACGTATATCATACACACGTTCTACAACCGCTTTTCCTAAATCTTGTTTCTTTTTGGCTAAAATTTGCTGAATACTCTTCTCAATGTCACCAATGAATCCGCGTGCTACAAATTCACTAATTGTCCTTGCATCTGGTTGCCATGGTGTAACAGGTGTAATGCCACGAAGATTCTTAAAAGTATCTGGTTGTTCAGTCCAAAGTGTTTTTATTACCTCCATAATGTCTGAAATTTCTCGTTCTTTATCGGTCACAATGAAACCGCCGGCCCAAGCCCAATGTCCGTTAAATTTTTTCTTTAGTCGGTAGGATAATTTCCCACCAACTGTAGCGCGATCACTGCCATTAATATCAAGACGATAAGCGTAACTTTGAGGAAGTTTTGAAACTTCGATTGGAAACATTTCAACAAAAAGTGTTTGATCATTCTTCGGTTGACTCATATACCATTTCTCCTTAAGGGTAAGATGCACTATCAAAATTAAATACACAACCTGTATTTTAAATGAAAGCTACTCAGTTATCAAAACAAATTAAGGATTTGAATTGATAACGAGGGTGTAACTGGAGTTACATGAGTCATTCGTTTTAGCAACAAAAAATAGCAGTAAGTTCAGGGGGTGATATGCACCCCCATCTTTTATCAGCGTATAAACGCGAGGATCTGCTGTGCGAGGTGTTCGCCTTGTTCTTCTTGCAAGAAATGGCCAGCATTTTCGATCGGGATCACTTGCGCTTCTGTAGAACGT
>JALOOG010000151.1 GCA_025454525.1 Anaerolineae bacterium
ACTCCGTTTCGATTCACGACAATTTACGTTACAATGATCGAAAAGGAGTCATACACTGCTGATGAAATTTTTAGGCATCCGCCCCACTGAAATCGCCCGAATGCGGCTGCTCTTGGCAGCGATGGCCCTGCTGGGTTTTTCGCAAATTATCTATTACAGCAGTGCCAGCGCGATCTTCTTATCGGAATACTCAACCGATCTCATGCCGCATGTATATATCGCCAACGCCATTTGCATCATCGCCTTGAGTGTAATCTATGGCATGGCCGAGCGGCGGATCTCATTTATCCAACTGTTGTACGGGGTGATCGCGCTGTTTTTTGGGACAACGCTGTTATTTTGGTTAGCCTTGTCGCTGACTCAAGCGCCTTGGCTTAAATTTGCGATCATGGTCTGGTATCGCATGTTTTATATGTTCAGCTTGATCGGCGTGTGGGAGATCGCCGCTCGCTTATTGAACATCCAAGAGGCCAAGCGCCTGTTTACGCTCTGTGTCACCGCGATGTTGTTAGCGGTTGTCTTAGGTGGATACAGCTCTACACCTTTAGTCCAATCGATCGGCACGACGAATCTGTTATTTGTGTCGTGTATCGGCATGGCCTTGTATCTGCTTTTGTTGATTCGCACCTTGCCCCCGTATCAGGCCCGTTTAGAGGGGCCTAAGGCCGAAACGGTGTTTGATGTCCGCCCGCAAGAGATCCTACAAAATCGTTATGTTGTCTTGATCTTCTCATTTCGCATTATTCGGGTGATCGCCTCCTATATTTTAGAATTTATCTTTTTGCAACAGGCCAGTTTACGTTTTACCACCGAGAGCGAATTGGCCGGCTTTATGGGCAGTTTCATCAGCACGATGACGTTGTTTACGATGATGGTATCCGGCTTGTTTGTTGGGCGGTATATTCATCGCTTCGGGTTAAAATTGACCTTGCCGCTTGCGCCGGCCTTGGTGTTTATCGGATCGGCGGCCTTGATGGGAGTCGGGGTGATCGCGGGAGTCGGGAGTGCGATCTTTTTTAGCGGGTTATCCCTCGTGCGGATGATCGAAAGCGTGGTGACAAGCGCGGTCATCACGCCGGTGAATGCGATGCTTTATCAACCGCTCAAAGCCAGTGAGCGAGCCTGGGTACGGGTGCAATCTGAAGGCAATTTGGGTAGCGTGGCGATGGCGATCAGCGGGGTGTTATTGTTGATCTTTCAGTTGTTCCCACAAGCCAACGCCTTGATCTATGTCGGTCTTTTGGTCATGTTAACGGGCGCTTTGTGGTTATCCGCCTATTTGACCTATCAGGCTTATGCACACACCTTACAACAAACTGTGAGTAATGTCTTTTTACGACCGACGATCCTCGGTGATCAACAAGTTTCTACCTATGGTGTGGATCTCGCTGAAACCACCCTCTTGATCGGTGCAGATAGACAAAATCAGACGGTATTACATCAACTGCTGGATCATCCCGATCCAGACATCAAACGCTCTGCCTTAGAGCGGATCGGCCAATTTCAGATCCACGATCTAGGGGGACGGGTGCGGCAATTGGCATTAGACACTACCCAACCCAGTGTGGTGCGTGCAGCGGCCTTGCGGGCATGGACACTCCTAAACCCGAATGATGCCTTGCCGATTTTGGAAGAGGCCCTCAAAAATCCGGCCTTACAAGAAACCTCGTTAACGCTGATGTTACAGTATACCGACTCACCTTCAGCCCGGGAATATCTCCGGATGTTCGTTTTGGCCGGGAATAGTGAAGAACGTCAATTAGCTGCGCGAGTCCTCACACAATATCCTATGGACGGCGATCTGACGTTGGCGTTATTGACCGACGGAAACCCAGAGGTCGAACGTGAAGCTATCCGCGCTGCTGCTTATTACACCCGGTCAGACTTTGTGGAAATTTTGTTATTACGCCTTGAACAACCCGAATTTCGCCCCTTGGCCGCGGCCGCGTTGATTAGTATGGGGCCGTTGATCTTACCTCACTTAGAGCAGGCGCTTAAAGCACCCCTAAGCCTAGATGTCCGCCGACAGTTATATGAGATCTGCGGCGCGATCGGTGGAGAGCGTGTGATCGCGATCTTAGAAGGCGCGCTCAACACCTTTGATGTGCATACCCGTTTATGGGCGCTACGGGCCTTGAATCGGGTGTATGAAGATATTCCGCGCCCGCTCAATTTGCATAAACTGATCGCGCATGAAGTTCAGATCGCCACTGAGATCTTACAGGTGATCGTTGACGGTCGCTTGACCACGGATGACTTGTTAGGACGCGCCCTAGAAGATGAGTTAAACGGGGTGCGCGAACGTTTATTCCGGTTGTTCGCGTTGATCTATCCGAATGAGGTGGTGTTAGGGGCTTATGACCATTGGCAACGCGGAGTCCGTCATCAGAATAGCGATCTTTTGGGGTATGTGATCGAAGGCTTGTTTGTGGTTTTGGAGCGCGATCAAGCCGCACCCTTATTCGCGCTCATTGAGCCAATCTCTGCGGAAGAACGCCTAAAACGTCTCACATACAGCGCCCAAGTGCCGGCCCAACCCCAAGAGATCCATTTTCAGCGGATCTTACAAGCGTCCAGTTGGGCGAATGATTGGACACGCGCTTGTGTGGTGAACATGATGGATAGCGCACCCCGCCATACCGTGGCCCAACTTTATCCGTTAGTGCAAGAGATCTTAACGCAAAAGGTGAATCATATGTTTTCGACGATCGATAAGGTGATCGCGCTTCGGACGGTGAGTATTTTCTCCCAAACGCCGGATGCGGTATTATCCGAGGTCGCCCGTATCCTCAAAGAAAAAAATTATGCCGAGGGTGAGGCGATCATCCACAAAAATGAACCCGGCAACCGGATGTATTTGATCGTGGAAGGCCGTGTGCGGGTGCATGACGGTGAACAAACCCTTGATTACCTGAACGCGCCGAATCTGTTTGGAGAGTTATCCGTGTTGGATGCTGAACCGCGTTCGGCCTCTGTGACCGCTATGACGACGGTGAAAGTATTCACGCTTGAACGCGATGCGCTGTATCAATTGATGTCTACCCGTAGCGAGATCATGGAAGGGGTGATCCGTGTGTTGTGTCAACGCGCCCGTCACATGCGGACATTAGAAGAAGGGTCACGGGTGGGATAAAGGGAATCCCACCCGATGATATTTTAGAGCCAGAGCAGGAAATTCTCGAATTGCCAGGGATCTTGTGTGTCGATCGCCCGTTTATTGAAGCCCGTAAACGGATCAAACCGGTTTTTCAGCGGAGTCCAATCGGTTTGAAGTGATGGACACGGCCCTAAATAGGGATTAGCTACGGCCAAGACCTCACGATGTGGCAAGTCATCCGGCACATTGAAGCCTTTTTGCGGGTTGTTGATCATCCAAAAGACCGCGCCTAACACAGAAGCGGCTACCTGTAGCGTGGTCGCGTTTTGGTGTTCGACCAAGGTGCGGGTTTCGTGGATGTCCAGTTGTGATCCCACCCACCAACCATTGAGATCATGACCTAAGAGCAGTACGCCTAATTCATCTGCGCCGTCTGTGATTTCATCGTTCATGATGCGGAGTTTCGGTTGTAGCTCATAGTTGCGTTGGCGAAGTTCATGCAGCGACATGATCGCTACATCGGCCGGTTGATAAGCGTAATGCACGGTGGGACGATACACTGGGGCGATCCCGTCCCAAACGGTGAGGTAATCGCTAATGGTGAACGCTTCACCATGCCGCACGATCATACCGACGATCTCGCCGCCTTTTGGCACCCAAGAGCGCACAAAGGTATTCATGCCGGGTTGCGCGATCGCGATCTGATTGTTCGGCCCGTACAGGTGAGTCACAGCCAATTTCGGGAGCGTCTGTTCATGTGTCCCCCAACCCATTTCCGCCGGGGCGATCCCTTCTTCGCGGAAACCTTCGATCGACCACGTATTGACAAATTCATTGACCGCTTTAGGTTGGGTGCTGATCTGGGTATCGCGTTCAGAAATGTGAATAACCTTCACGCCTTCGATCATCGCGAGGCGTGGATAATGCTGATCTGCTAACGCTTGCGTTAAGGCCGTGTGTTTTTCGGGCGAAACCCCTTGCGCGATCATCGTCTTGGCGATGTCCTCTAAGGCAACTTTTGTCCAATGGCTCACCAAACCCGGATTCGCGCCATGTTCCACGACGGCCGTAGCCCCCGGCTTGTTCCAAGTCTTGATCCGTTCGCGGATCGCCATGTGACGGACGTATAATGTCCGATCACGCGGGTGCGCGTTCATATCATACGGATCCCACAATTCGACAGAGGTATTGACATACATCACCTCATGATCATGACACCATTGCAGGATCTCTACACAATCGATATTCCAAGCAAGGTCAATGATCAGATCACCCGCGCCGACATATTGTCCTAACAGGGTGGCCATGTTATCAGGGGTAACGCGCTCCTGCACATAATTCGCACCGGCCGCTAAGGTGCCGGGGATGATCTGGCGCAGATCTTCAAAATCCATGATCGTGAGTTTCGAGAAATCCATCTCAATGTGACGCAACAATAAGGGTTGCAGACATTGCGACACCGATCCAGAACCCAAAACAAGAATACGACCACCAAAGGTTATCTTCATTTCAAGACACCATCCTTTTTTGTCTAGGCGGAGCGATTTCCGCGTTTCGATTGTACAAATTGGGGTAAAACGCTATGGGGATAGCGCGCAAAATTATAGGGTAGATCGATCCAGATTGCTAGGATCAATTTACCCTAAGTGTCGTAAAAACAGGCTATTGCTCCGAAAGAAACCGCGTTTAGACGTTTATCACGCGCTATTCATTTCAGCACCATCATTAAAAAATACATTTAGTTTTCCAGTTTTCATCGCCCCCACTTGACCGATCCTATATCAAGGAGTTCAACAAATGGACGAATCGACGTTGCATTGGTTCTATGTAGGTGTAATGGCGTTAGGCGCTTTACTGTTTTTTGTGTGGAGTCAAAATCCCCGTGATGTCCCGCGTTATGAGTATCTAATCGCCCTGTTCATCCCGATTTGGTCAGGGGCCGCTTACATGGCCATGGCTATGGGGCAAGGCAAAATCGAAATTGATGGCCAGATCACTTATGTGGCCCGCTATCTGGATTGGATCGTCACGACACCCCTTTTGTTACTGGCGTTATCGCTCACAGCGATGCACAAACAACCGAAAAATTACACAACCATTGCTGGGATCATGGCGGCGGATGCTTTTATGATTGTGTGTGGATTGTTGGCGGATCTATCAGAAACGCCGATCCGGTATGTTTGGTACGGTTTAGGAGTTTTAGCATTTTTAGTCGTCTTATATCTGGTCTGGGTGACGTTGCGCCAAGAAGCGGCTAGTAACCCAGATCCGCGCATCGCCGGCATTTATAACCGACTTGCTGGTTATCTCACATTTTTTTGGATCGGCTATCCGTTAGTTTGGTTGATTGGCCCTTCTGGTTTAGGGATCGTATCACAATCGGTTGATACCTTGTTGTTTATTGTATTGCCGATCTTCTCTAAAGTTGGTTTTAGCATCTTTGATCTATGGCAGTTGCGCGGTTTAAGTGAGTCGGCGGGTCATGTGTCGCCATTAACCGCTGCCACCCACCGTTAACCTTTAAGAAAGAGGCTTTGGGATGACACTTGTTCCCTTACAACGTGCCGGACTTATGCTTGGGATCGGACTCGGCGGATTTTTTGACGGCATTGTGTTACATCAATTGCTCCAATGGCATCATTTTGTGAGCAGTGTCATCCCTATCGATACGCTTGACGGGTTGCAACTCAATACGCTGTGGGACGGTTTGTTTCACACGGCGATGTATCTGGTGACATTGATCGGGCTTGTCCTGTTGTGGAAGGCGATCGGCCGTGTTGGGCAAGATGTCCCCCATTCTCCACGCACGATCTTAGGGAGTTTGCTGATCGGCGCGGGAATTTTTCACCTGTTTGATGGGATCGTGAATCATTTCATCTTAGGCATTCATCACATCCGTGAAGGTCCGAACGAATTGCTATATGATCTGCTGTTTTTAGGAATTGGTATCGGTTTAGTCTGGGTTGGCGGCTGGATTCAGCGTCGGGCGACGGGGTTAAAGTCATAGTATAGGCATCCTCCTAACTGATTTTGTCTGCACAAGTGGATGAGACAGCATTTCATTCACTTGTGTTAACCCTCATTCATGAATTACCCTGTAAGAAAAAAAGATTTTATCGCCTCTGTAAACGCTCCTGTTGAGTGCGGCGGTGACGGCAGCGAAAACCCAAAAAATTATTTCGGCGACAGCGGCAACGTGGTTAGAGTGATCGTAAGCTTGCGCCCCAAGCCAACTCGAAACAGCAAACAGAAAGTCGAAGCGCGTGTTCATCCGATCCTCCTCACAATGATCAGCGTCGTATGGAGAGGAGGATAGCACAGATGAACGAAAAAGTCGTAACAAATGTTACGTCTTTTAGAGTAGGGCAAACGTAGGGTGATCGTAGAATTTCTTCTCACTACATCACGATACAATTGAGGAGTGTGATCGGTAGAATGCGTTATCATGGAAAGGATAATCTGATTGAACCAAAGGCGATTGACATGCGGCAAGCGCTCACGATTGAACGCACCACGACCATTTTATTATTCATGCTCTTATTTGCGTTGGCCACACGTATCCCGTTAGATACCGATACCTGGTGGCACTTGCGGGCCGGAGAATACATGATCGAAACACGCGCAATCCTACAAGGCGATCCCTTCTCGCACACCCGTGCTGGAGAAGTGCGTGTACAGGCTGATTGGTTGGCACAAGTGATCCTGTATGGTGTGTGGCGCATGGCGGGTGATTTTGGTTTGGCCTTGTTTACGTCGATCCTTGCGACCGCCGGAGTCGGGTTGTTATATCGTGCGTCGGATGGCAATGCTTATCTCCGGGCGTTTGTGATGGTGTTAGGGGCATCGACGGCCGCGGTCTTTTGGTCAGCGCGCCCGCAAATGTTTTCGTTTTTGTTGAGCGCGGCGGTGATCTATTTGTTGTTTCAATACAAACGCCGCCAGATCGATCATCTCTGGGCCTTGATCCCGATCATGTTGATCTGGGGCAATTTACACGGGGGTTATTTTCTCGGTTTGCTCTTGATCTATGGGGTGATCGGCGGTGAGATCCTGAATCTGTTGTTTCGTTCGCGTTCGGAGCATCTGATCGGATGGCCACGACTCCGACGCTTGATCGGGATTGCGCTGCTTAGCACGATCGTATTGTTGATCAATCCGGCGGGTCCGGAATTGCTGCTATTGCCATTGCAAACATTTACCATGGGCGCGTTACGGTCGTTTATCCAAGAGTGGAATCCGCCGAATCTGCTGTTACCGGAAGTGTGGCCGTTTAACGCCTTGTTGATCCTCACAGTTGGGTTGTTGATCGCCCATTGGCGTAAGCTTGATTGGACAGAGGCCGCGTTGGTGATCGGGTCGGCGTATCTGGCGCTCACCACAGCGCGCAATATCGCGTTTTTCGCGGTGATCGCCACACCGATTCTGACCTATCACCTTCATGCGGAATTTGAGCGACGCGGTTGGCGACTCCAGACGATCCGCCGTCCCACGCGCTTGATGATGCGCCTAAACACGGTGTTGATTGTGGTGATCGGGATCGGGTGTTTAGCCAAGGTCTTATTGGTGTTGGATCAAACGGCGGTTGATGCGGCCAAGCGTTTGATCTTTCCGGTGGATGCGGCCACCTATTTAGCCGCGAATGATCTGCCGCAACCCATGTTCAATAGCTACAACTGGGGCGGTTATTTGATGGTTCATGCCCGCGATTATCCGGTGTTTGTGGATGGACGCACGGATCTGTATGGTGATCTGGTATTTGAATATGCCACGATCGCCTTTGCTCAAGAGGATTGGCGGGCGCGTTTAGATGCGTATCGAATCAACCTGATCTTTATCGAAACCGGTAGCCCCCTCGCCTATGCCCTCACCACTGAAGCGGCGTGGCGACTCGTATATGAAGACGAAAGAGCGGTGATTTATGTTCGCGAGGTTCCAATGTAGCTTGATCGGCATTCTGTTCTTATGGGGTTTTGGCTATGGTGCGTTGAACGCGCAACCGCTCCTCCCTAACCACTTGGATCGTTTGGATGACATCACCCGGCCGCAAGTGCATGTCGTCTATCTGATTCCGTCCGATATGATCGATGAAGGGATCGATCGGGACGGGCGGATCGAAACTTCGATCGCAGCGTTTCAGTTGTGGATGGCCCGCGTAACCGAAGGTTACTGGCTACAATTAGACACCTATCAGGGCCGCTTAGACATTAGCGTGTTAAAAGTGCCACAAACAGTCGACGAGATCGATACAACCGATCTCTTGTGGAGTTTGGACGGTTTATTGCGTGAGGCGGGGTTAAAAGATCCGCAAAAAGCTTATTTGATCTACTACGCTGGGACGGGGGTGATCGATCGCGGATGTTCACAAGCTGACCGTGACTTACGGATCGCGGCGATCTATCTCAACGGCACGTTTAGCGAGGGCGATGCCCCCTGTTACACCTATCCCTTTACCGCATCGGTGACTGAACCGGGTTTTCTTGAGATGTGGACGGGTGAAGCCATGCTCACTTTAGACACAACGCAATGTTTTTCGCCTGCGAACGAATGGCTATCCTTTGATTCCTTAGATTGTAGCGGCTTTAATCTTAGCGCGTTTGTCGATACAGTGGGTTTACCCTATCAAACGCTGTGTCCACCCCCTCTCAGCATGAATCAGAACACCTTGACGTTTGTGAACACCGGTGAGCAGGCCGTCCGAGTGAGTTTATTTGACTCGTTCTGCACGGAATTAGAACCGATCCGAGTGGAAGCGGGTGAATCATGGCTGACGTTTGGGGTAAGGATGAGTCGTTGGCGTGCTTATACCGACAATGGGCAGTATATCGGCGATTTTACCTATGATGATCGTATCACCCCCCGCAGACAATTCAGCATTGCGGACGATTTTAAGCCGCTGTCGTTGCCACCCCAACCGCCGATCTGCTCACAAGGGGATGTTGCCTCGGACAGGTTGTTCACGATTCACAACGTGTTATCCCGTCAAATTCGGGCCTCAAGGGTAATGCCATCTTGTCGTGAAGTGCCTCAATTTACCCTTACGCAAAGTGGTTGGAGCGCATGGTATGGGGGTTATGGGGAAGAATGGCGCTTTCGAGACGCGCTTACCGATGCTTGGAGAGCGGGGCAGGCAAGCGACTTCCCTGCCCCGACGCAGGACTCACGTTTGCGGGTGTGGATCACGCTGTTCGGCCCACCGGACGACCATGCCCCACATCAGCAAGGGCGGCAAAGCAAATATAAACGTGCCGAGTGCGATCACCCGCACCCCATTAAGACCCCACAGATCCACCAATTGTCCGTGAATCAGGGTGCTTAAGATCGTCACCGCCTGAAAGATCACCATATCTAACGAGAACACCCGTCCTAAGTAGTGATTCGGAGTCAACGTTTGGATGATCACATTGCTATACGTCCAATTGCCCGATCCGCCCATGCCGCGTAAGATCAAGCCGAATCCCAAGACCAATAACGCCCCGGATGTGCCGATGATCAACCAACTGAACATCGACAACCCAAACCCGACCGCGATCACCCGGCGCAATTGGCGTAATGAACCGTCGTTAAAGCGATTCATGATCAGCGGGCCGATCAACGCACCGACTCCAAAGGCGCTAAACAAAAATCCCATGTAGAGTTGGGTATACGCCTCTTGTTCAGACAAGGTGCTAAAGGCCGCCATAAACACAAACAATTGTGCGAAGATCGGGATCAATGTGTCTACGTTGCCGACGCTATTACCACCTTTGACGATCAACGCGGTGGCCACTTCAGGATGAGCGCGCAGGTAACGCAACCCTTCGCGAAAGCTGGTTTGTTCGCGATGTGCCACGGTCATCGGGCGAGTCTCATGGCGATAAGAGCGCACGGTCATCACCACCAGAGCCGCCAGCAAAAAGGTGATCGCATCAATGATCAAAGCGGTGATCGTGCCGAATTGTGCCGCCACGATCCCGCCGATCGCCGCCCCAAAAGCCAAGATCACCGACCAAGTGATGCTATTGAGGGTGTTGGCTAACAGGAGGTCTTGTTCTCGTGTAACCGATGGGATCATCGCTGATTGCGCGGGTTCAAACACCGCTGATAAGATAAACTGCACGATCGTGAGTGCGTAAATCAACCACACCCGCGACGGATCGTCTAAGGCAAAAAGAAACCCTAAAACCACCACCGCCCGTAACAGATTGCTCCCGATGATCAAATGTTGACGGTTAAAGCGATCCACTAAAACGCCCGCAATCGGACTCACCACCATTAACGGGATAAAACGCGCTAACACCAACAAACTCACCGCTTGCCCGGAATTTTCGGGAAAGTAGCGGATCAATAAAGCGGAAAGGGCGATCGTGTTAAACCAATCTCCGGTGAGGCTGATCACTTGTGCCAACCATAAACGGGTAAAATCGGGATTCTGTTGTAAAACGCGCCAATATTGGATCATGGGGGTGGTTTATCGATTCCATTAAAACGATTAAGTCGAGTCTATTTTACCCAAAATCAGAGAAAGTAAAAAATTTGTACCTATCCGCGCAATCTGATCAGCTTCCTCTTATAATAAAGAGTAGCAAACCTTGTGATCGATCGGATCAATTTATGTCTAAATTACTTTTTCCATTAATTTTGTTGTTGGCGTTGGTAAGTGCGGTGACTTCAAATACCGCGCAACCGACCCCACTGTCCAGTTGTAGCGCCTTGGTGCAAACGGCGATCGAAACAGTTGGCTCAATTTGTAGCGATCCAGCCCGCAATGAAGCTTGTTATGGCAATGTGCAGATCGATGCGACCCTGCGCCAAGATGAAGTGACCTTTGCCAATATCGGCGATCGATCGGCGTTGACGATGATCGAGTCACTGCAATTGAGCGCTTTGGATCTGCAAACCGAACAATGGGGCGTGGCGTTGCTAAATGTCCAAGCCAATCTCCCAGACACATTACCGGGGCAAAATGTCACCTTTTTGTTGTTTGGGGACACGGAACTGGTCAATTTAACAGAGGATACCCCACGTCAAGCGATCACCGTCGCGCAAGGGGTGAATGTGCGCTTGATCCCGTCGGAAACTGCCACGTTGTTAGGATCACTCAATGCGGGGGAGACGCTCAACGCGGCTGGACGTTATCAAAACGCGCAAGGTGAGCAGTGGATACGGGTAGAATATTACGCGGGCAGTTATATCACCGGCTGGATCACGGCGACGGCGGTGAGTGGTGATCTGGCTGCGATCCCATTGTTAGAGACCGCCGATCCGTTGCTGAACCCGATGCAAGCGTTCTATTTCACCACCGGAATCGGTCAAACCGAATGCGTGGCCGCGCCGCCGGACGGGATCTTGGTGCAATCGCCGAACGGTGTCGGGCGTGTCAACTTTAACGCCAATGGCATTGATGTGCAGTTGGGATCTACCGCGTTTATGCAGGCCCAAGCGGGTCAAAACTTCCGAATCAGCGTGATCGAAGGTTCGGCGGTGATCCGTGTGAAGGGAGTCACACAAACGGTGATCGCTGGCACAATGTCCGAAGTCCCCTTAGGCGCGGACGGGTTGGCGAATGGCACGCCCAGTTTCCCGCGTCCGTATGATCGTGATCAACTGCTGTTTTTAAGCCCACTGTTAAGCGATCTATTAACCGAAACGATCACGGAGGTGCCGGCCCCGCGTGAAGTGGTGATTGCGACCGCGACTCCGTTGGTAACCGATGTGCCACCGAGTCAAGAAGTGATCGCGATCGATCCAACGGCGACGGTTGAGATCCCGCCTCAATGTGGACGAACGTCGGAGGCTTTGGTACAGATGAACTTTACCCACACGGGCGGAGAATACTATACCCAGTATGGGATTTATCAGCTGCGCCCTGACTGTAGTCGGCGCGGGGGACAACCAGATTATGTGGTACGGGCGAATGAAGTGGCTTCATTGACGGTGTATGCAGGCACACATTTTACAGTCACTTCAATGTCGATTTTTGGGGAGACGTGGTCATTAGAGGAACAACCCTTTGGTGACTATATCGCTGATGTTAATCAATTGATTGTATTGCCATGACCCACTTAAATCTACCGATCCTTGATCAACTTCAAGACGCGCAATCGATCTTGATTGCGGGCGCGGGGGGTGGGTTTGATGTGTATGCGGGGTTGCCGCTGTATTTCACCTTGCGTGAGATCTACGGGGAAAAACAGGTGCATCTAGCCAATTATAGCTTTACCGAATTGGGCTTAGCGGCGATCACCAGTCGAGTAGATGTGCTGGAGAAAGGCCTGTTGATCGCGGCGCGGGGTGAGGTGATTCACCCCTTGCCTTATCTACCTGAACCGTATCTCGCGCAATGGTTTCAAGAGGTGCGCGGTGAAGAGGTGCCGATCTGGATGTTTGAAAACACCGGGGCCTTGCCGTTGACCTATGCTTATGAGCGTTTGGTCAGACATCTTGGGATCGATGCGATCATCTTAGTAGACGGCGGGGTGGATTCGATCATGCGCGGGGATGAGAGCGGCGCGGGGACGCTGTTAGAGGACACCTTGTCGTTGATCGCGGTCGGTGGGGTGGATGTGCCGATCAAGATCTTGGCGTGTATCGGTTTTGGGACAGAAGTTGAGGAACGGGTGTGTCATTACAACGCGCTGCAAAATATGGCCGACTTGGTGAAAGCGCGGGCATTTTATGGGGCGTGTGCGCTCACACCAGAGATGAGCGCGTTTCGGTGGTACGAATCGGCTTGTCGGTATGTGTGGGAACAACCAGAACATCATAAAAGCCATATCAGTACGCGGATCATTCCGGCGGTCTATGGGGAATTTGGCGCGCATGATATCTACGGCGGAGAGGTGATCCCAGAGGTGTGTCTTTCACCCTTGATGAGCTTGTATTGGTTTTTTGACGCGATGACCGTGTTAAAACATAATCAATTGGCCGATGTTTTGTGTCAGACCACCAATAAGAGCAATGCGCTACAAGTCACCGCGCAATATGTCCGACGTACCGCTACGATCCGTCCGCGTCGGGCGCTCCCGTATTAAATCCGTAGCCTAGCGTTGATTATCAACCAACCAACCGATCAACACAGCGAAATAGATACAACCGCATTCCCAATTCTCCTCTCTCAGCTAAGAATATGAGAGAGGAGAATTGGCTTGTGAGGCATGGGGTGATCGATGAATACATCATATAGTTAAGGTAGGGGATCAATGTTCAGCATCCGTCTAAAACGAGAGGTTTATGGTTGCTGATGTGTGTTCCATTCATCGCGCAAAATGCCGTAGAGCAGGAGGTCATGATAACCTCCGGCGCGATGAATTGCTTGACGATGTGCGCCTTCACGCTGAAAGCCCGCACGCTCATAGGCCTTGATCGCGGCGAGGTTATACTCCATGACTGTGAGGCTAACCCGCCGTAACATCAATTCGGTAAAGGCGTATCTAAGCAGCAGAAAGAGCGCTTCTTGGCCATATCCCTTCCCGCGATATTCCCGCGCACCGATGCCGATCGCCATTTCAGCGGTTTGATTACGCCATTTGAGGTTGAATAAGACCACAAATCCAATCGGTTGATCGGACTCCAATGGACGCAAATGAAAGTAGTAGTTTTCGTTTTGCGTCGCATCGTTAAAGTAGCCAAAATGCGCGGGGTTATGCGGACGCACTGGGTCATCATCCAATCCAACATCCGTAGGTCATCATCATCCTGTGTCCATAGGGCAAATACCGCTTGATCTTGTGGTTGTGGCGGGGTAAGGCGCAGTTTTTTCCGACAAAGAGCGCATCAAAGGTCAACATAGAATCTCCTGTTAAGTAGGTACAGAAAAGTTTTTTGTATCCAACCTCACTCTAGCCTTCACCCAACCATGGCTGAGGGGGCGACAGTAAAGTCAGGAAAGAGGGGACGTAGCCAAGAAGGCTTGCCGCCCTTCCCGAAATAAGCTCCAACGGCGGACATACACGCCATCAGCGCGGCGTTTGAGGGCTGCGCCGCAGAGCAACCGCATCCACCCATAGGCAACCATCAGCAGAATCCACCAGCGTGCCATGCGGTCGGGGTCGTCACGAAGAGAGGCTTTGACTTGCCAACCGTGCGATTTGAGGTCACGAAAGGCTTGCTCAAT
>JALOOG010000152.1 GCA_025454525.1 Anaerolineae bacterium
CGGAATCTCGATTTGGGTTTAGCCTTTGAGTTATGGATCAACTGGGTGTGGAGTTCTTGTGACTTTTCCCGTCCGATCCTGCTGGTGGACGAGACAAAATTGGGAGATAAGATCGGGATCTTGAGGGTGTCGTTAGCCTTTGAACAACGGGCAATCCCCTTGGTATGGCGGTGTTACCGAACCAACTCCGCTGCGGCATGGCGCATTCGGAAGCGATGTTACGGGCATTAAAAAGCTTAGGGGTAAGTGACCTCGTTCGGGTCAAAAGCACTGCTCGCTTTACCCGTCGGCGTGGACACTCCCAAATCCTCAAAGAGAGGATCCGTCCAGGAGAAGTGTTTCGTTGGCAGGGCGATTTGTTCAAACCGCAGAAGCGAGTTCCGGTGGAACGGGTGATGGTCTGGGAACATGGGCAGCGTGAACCGTGGTGTTTAGTCACCCATGACCGGATGCTAACGGCCGCTAGATATGCTCACTGCATGTGGCAAGAGCAAGGTTTCTGGGACTTGAAAAGCGGCCCATGGGAAAGCAGCCATCTTCGTCATCCCGAACGGATGGAACGGTATCTGTTGGTGCTGACCTTCGCTTATGCGTGGATGCTGACCTTAGGGAATATGAGTGCCGCTGGTTCTACTCCGCAATACATAGGGAGGAGGCTGACCCATGAAGGTGGGCTGATTCGTCTCCATGGGTTCGGTATTTTTCTGAGATCGCTTCTTAATCCATAAAGGCCATGATGAGCTAAATAGTACACCATCGCCAACCCCTAGAATCTAGGGGGTTCATGTGCCTAAAACGGGCTTACTCTAAGAGGATGAGTAAGACATTAAAGCAAGGGGGGTAATCATGAGTACGGAAATGTTTTTGGTGATTGGCTTTGGGGTAATCGTGTTTTTTTTGTTGTTTATCTTCCCTACGCTTGGGTTGGTGATCATCAACAATGAGCAGATCGGCATTGTGAAACGCAAAATCGGTAAACCGCTCCCCCCGGGAAAGATCGTGGCGCTCAACGGTGAAGCGGGGTTGCAAGCGGATACCTTGGCCACGGGGTGGTATTTCGGTTATTTCTGGTGGTTATATGATGTTAAACGAGTGCCCTTGGTCACAATTGCGCCCGGTGAGATCGCGCTGCTGGTGGCAGCGGATGGCCGTCCGACTCCGCCGGGGCGGATCTTAGCTCGCATCGTGCAGTGTGATAATTTTCAGGATGCGCGCAAATTTATCACCAATGGTGGCGAAAAAGGCCGGCAATTGGGAATTTTGACCGCCGGACGTTATAAGATCAACACGGAATTATTCACGGTGATCACCTCGCGTAATGCGACACAACTGGGACTCGAACCGGGGCATTTGCGGGTGTATCAGGTATTGCCGGATAAAGTCGGCATTGTGACCACTTTAGACGGTCGTCCGATCGATGAAGGGGAGATCGCGGGCTTATATATCCCGAATCATGATAACTTCCAAAACGCGCAAGCGTTTATCGACGCGGGCGGTCAACGTGGTTTGCAAGAACAGGTGTTGTTATCGGGTTCATGGAATTTGAATCCGTGGTTTGTACAAGTCGAACAGGTACCGATGACCGAAGTCCCGATCGGTTATGTCGGGGTGATCGTGAGTTTCATCGGCAAGGCGCATCAGGACGTGAGCGGGGTAGACTTTAAACACGGCGATCTGGTGAATGTGGGTCATAAAGGGGTATGGACGACTCCCCTATATCCGGGCAAGCATCCGATCAATACCCAAGTGATGCGTGTGGAACTTGTGCCGACGACCAACATCGTCTTGAATTGGGCCTCACGCACCGAGGCGCATAATTACGATCAACGGCTCAATTCGATCACGGTGCGCTCACGGGACGGGTTCGCGTTTGATTTGGATGTCGCGCAGATCATCCATGTCGGCGCACCCGAAGCCCCGAAAGTGATCTCACGGGTCGGATCGGTACAGAATTTGGTGGATCATGTGTTGCAACCGATTGTGGGCAATTACTTTCGTAACGCGGCCCAAAATTACACGGTTTTAGACTTCTTAAGCGCACGGAGTGAGCGTCAAAGCGAAGCTTCAACGCATATCAGCAAGGCGATCAACAGCTACGATGTGCAGGCGATCGATACGTTGATCGGCAATATCAACCCGCCGGCTGAGTTGATGACCACACTCACCGATCGCAAGATCGCGGAGGAACAGAAAAAGACGTTTGAAGTCCAACAAGCGGCACAAACGCAACGTCAACAACTGGTACGTGAAACCGCGATCGCGGACTCGCAAGGGGAGATCGTCAAAGCGGAACGCGGTGTGAACATCGCCGATCTCAACGCGCAATCGTTGATCAAACAAGCGACGGGGGATGCAGAAGCGATCCGGCGGCGGGCGTTGGGTGAGGCTGAAGCGATCCGCTCTAAAGGTGAGGCGCAAGCGGATGCGTACCGTGTGGGTGCAGCCGCGATCGGTCAAGAAGGCTTCACCGCAGTACAATTGATGCAGATCATCGGTGAACGCAACATCCGCATTATCCCCGAATTAGCCGTAAATGGCGGCGGAGCGAATAATAGTGGCGTGATCGATGCGTTGTTAGCGGTGATGTTACGCGATCGGATGCCGATAGCGAAACCCGTTGATGGCAATGTGAGCATCACCAACGGTCACAGCGCCAAAACCGAAAGTTAACCAGAATTGAAGGGGGATCCCACGCGGATCACCCCGTTTTTTTGAGGATCATAAGCTGATGAACCCGATCACCTTACAGCCGTTTCAGTCCATGGATTACGATGAGCTGATCCAATTGGAAACGCGGGTATGGCCAGGAGAACCGCTTTCAAAAGAGGGGCTTGAATATGATGATCAAACTTGGGATGCCCGCTATTTTTATCAACGTCACTGGATTGAACAAGACGGTCGGCGGATCGGGATCGTGCAAGCGAGCCAGACTCCGTGGGCGTATGAACCCGATAAATATTTTATCAAGATCTTGATCGATCCCGCCGAACAAGGGCGTGGTTATGGCCGGTGGGCGTATGATCAAGTGATCGGATCGCTAGGTCAACGGGGTGCGCGCTTGCTCACCACCACCACCCGCGCTGATCAAGATCGGGCGATTCGGTTTTTAGCGGATCGCGGTTTTGTGGAGGTCATCCGTGAGTTTGAGTCACGCTTAGAAGTCGCCGATTTTGACCCCGATGAATTTGCGGATGCGTTGGCACAGGTCAAAGCACAAAAGATTAAGATCCAGACGATCCGCGCTTTACAAACCGAGGATCCGGCGTGGTTGGAGAAATGGTATCACTTGTTTTGGCAGATCATGGACGACATCCCCACCTCTGAAGCCTTTACCCAAGGCACGATCGCGGAATTTGAGCAAGGGTTAGCGTCACCTCAAATAGATCTTGACGCGGTATATATTGCGATCGATCTACAAGTGGGACAATGGGTGGGGCTTAGCAGTTTGCTCCGGTATCCGGAAGATGAAACGACTTTGTACGTCGGTACTACAGGAGTGCTTCGATCTCATCGGCGGCGCGGGATCGCTTTGGCACTCAAAGTCCACACGATCGTTTATGCTCAAACGATTGATGCAGAGCAGATCATCAGCGAAAACATGCCCAATAACCCGATGTACCACCTCAATCAAAAATTAGGCTTTGAATATCGTCATGCTTGGATCGGTTATGAGCGACGGATCACCTGATCGTCCGATTTGAATGTCTTTTTTCAATGGGTATCCTTCATGCCATGGGCGAATGAAGGTGTAGTTATTACGATTTTATCCAGAGGTCTTATGAGATACAGCGAATAATGCGCCCTTAAGCACCTACACCCGCTCTACCACCCCGCGATCCGCGTGCAAGCGCACCGGATCGCCCGTCTGCACATAGGCAGTAATCGCGCTCACATTGGTGATCGCGGGTAAGCCGATCTCCCGTAATAAGATCGACCCATGCGAGAGGTCGCCGCCGGTTTCCACCACTACCCCACTCACCTTGCTAAAGGTCGGCAACCACCCCGCATCCACTGAACGGGCGATCAAGATCGTGTTTTCCCGCGTCCATCCCTCCGGTGGAGTCAAACTGGGTTCATCCAATACCCACGCCCGACCCGTGATCTCACCCCGCGTCAGACTCACCCCGCTGAAACGATGCTCTGTCACTTTCGGCGTTGATTCACGGTCAAGATCATCAAACCGCCGAAACAGATCCGGTAGCCGATACCCCTTGAGTCGTTCGATCTCCCGCAAACGCGACTCCCAAAAGATCGCATCAGGTTGCCACCCCGTCTCCAATTGCCGAACTTCACCGATCCGCAAATGCCACAGATGATCCGGCGTGGGTAGAACCCCCTGATCGGCCAAACGACGCGCCTCCCGCAACAACGCCATTCGCACCCGCTCAAACCCGATCATCACCCGATCGCGCCACTGTTCACGCGCCTGAATCGCCCGATACGCCTGCCACCACAGCGGCAAGGTGATCCAGCCGCGCCATGTCCGACGCACGGGCCGCGGCCGGGGATGTGGCCGCTCCATAATCAACGCCAATAACGGGCGCGGATCTTCACGATAACGCGGCCGGGAAATGTCGCTCTCATAGATCCCACGATGTCCTAGTTCCTCCATGTAGCGCGCCCAGTGGCGTTTAAATTCGGCATGATCGGGGATCTCACCCCGTTGCAATGCTTCGGTGATTTTTGGATCGGTTAGGGCGCGCAAGGGATCTAGTGCGGTGGATCGTGTTGTAGATCGTGTGCTGTGTTCATCCAATACGCCCAAATGACGTAATAACGAGAGCAACGGGCCGATCAACGCCGTCAGCGAAAACATCTCGGTGACCAAGCGCCCATATAACCAACGTAACGTCTCGATCAGCTCATTTAAGGTGGTGCCGGGGCTTTCGGTGCGCCGTAAAAGTTCACGACCCGCTTGATCAGCGTGTCCGACCGCGAGCGCTTGTGCCAAAGCGAAACGCGGTAACACCCCTTGCACGATCTTGATCAACATCCGTCGCCGATTGATCGGAAACGCGGTGTCCGCTCCGCCGCCGATGTTATCGGTCACCAAGCGCGTCGGTAAACCAAAAACGCGCATCATCTCCGAAAGCAACGAGAGGTTGATATACGGACGACCGTAAAATACCTCAATAAAGGGGCGTTGTTGTGGCAATGACGGATCAAATTGACGGTAATAAGCGAACAGATCCGCCGCACACGATTCGACGATGCTGGTCATAAACACCGAGGGCAACGGAGGCAAAATTTCCTTGTGATTGGCGATCGTAAACAGTTCATTTCGGCGCGGCGCTCGTGTGATCGGACGCAATTGTAACAGGTAACACTGTGACCCGTCATCCGCCCATTCCACATCCCAATCACCGCGGCCAAAGTGACGGCGCACCTCGCGTAACAGGTGTTGTAAACGCCCTTGCCAAGTGTCAATCGCGACCGACTCCCAGTCCCATAATTTCGGTAGGCTGATTGCCTCACCTGCAACTTTGCCTTGTACTAATCGATCGCCCGTCCCCGCTGTATAATTGATGAGATCATCCTCAAATTCGCGTTCCGTGAAGGCCACACCGGCCATTTGCGCGTTGACCATGCTCATAATCAGCATATCGCGCCGGAAAAACCCCATTGCACGCGGCGCGCTCCCACCCAGTGACACGGCCGGTAATTCAACCGTGGTCGATTGCATCCGCGTCGCTGAACTTAACACTTGGGCGATCGCCGCCCCTAACTTTTGGGGATGATCGGACGGAACATGCAGCACCGACTCGAAATATCCGGCCAAGCTTTGATCATGACGATCCTCGATCGCAAAGGCCGATCGCACCGCCACTTGTGCGCCCAAGTCTGGTAAACCCAAAAAGCGCACTAGGCCCACCTCATCGATCACCCGCACCCGTTCCCCGTCGATCGCGATCAACCCCAATAACACCGCTTGATCCCATGCGGTATCCAAGACGATCACCCCAAGCGGCACAGATAAACCCCGCCGCGCCGCTTGATCCAACAGCGCCGCCTTGTTACCCACTTTCACCTGTTGAGCGCTACCGCTCCCTAAGCACAAATAGACGTGTTTGGTCATGTGTTTTGTCTCGCGGTTGTCCACAATTGATAAGCGAGATCCGCGATCACACGGGCATACGCTTCCGGTTGTTCGATCATCGGAAAGTGATCCCAATCGGCCACGCGGCGTATGATCGCCTGTGGGAGCAAGCGCTGATAATCGGCCAGATGATCCACGCTCAAAACCCGTTCATGCTCACCCCAGATCAACGCTGCCGGACGATCGATCGGATCAAGACTATTAAACCATGCCGCTGTAAGGATGTCGAACATTTGCCCAAACGCTTCGGTTTGTCGATATTCCGCAAAAAAACGATCCAGATATTCCGACGGGATCGCGCTTCCGTCTCGAAACAAGCGCCGCGTCCACCAAGGGCGTAACACGGGCGCGCTAATCAACGTTTGCCCTAACGATCGCATCCCTGGTAAGCGCATCAACCACGGAAAACGCCGCCGATCTAATCGCGCTCCCACAGGCGCATGAAAAATTACCCCGTCTAAGGTCTCTGGGTAATGTTGCAGATATTCTAGCCAAAATGAGCCGCCGATCCCCGTGCCGAGTCCGATCAACGGGCGCGATAATGGCATGATCAGCTCATGGATCACCCGTGCATAATCCCGCATCGTCTGTAGATGAGGATCACGGGGACGCTCGGCAAAACCGGGTAAGGTGAGCGGCACCCATTGGATCGATGTTGGTAGATACGGACGCACGCGGCTAAATCGAAACGCCCCGCCGCCATTGCCGGGAAGTGCAACCAAAGTTAGTAACATTTGCCCCAAAACCTTAATTTTTCCCATGTATAACCGATCAGAGTAGCGTTACAATGAGAGGAAGTTTAATGAAAGTTGAGTCATAAGATGTACGATCAACTACGGGATGAGTGTGTGCAGTTAGCGCAAGCCGCGCAATTTGAGTCGCTGTTAATGTTGACCCAAGCGATCACCTTAGAGGCAGATCTAGAAGATCATTTTAGCGCGGCCGCCATCGGCACAATCGGTATGAGTGAGGCCTACTTTGGCTTGGGTGATTTTCCCAAGGCCGCCCGTTATGCCCGCCGCGCTGTTTATTTCGCGGAACAAGCGGATCTCAACTGGATCTTATCCGATGCCTTGAACCAATTAAGCGCGATGTTACGCCTTATTGACGGTGATGCGAGAAGCGCTCATACCCGCGCTCGCCAAGCCCTTCATCTAGCAGATGACCACAGCACGATCCTCGCCTTGATCGGACTCGGCGCAGCTTATGCCCAACTGAACGCCGATCCACAGGCCCTCAGCACGCTTGAAGCGGCCTTAACACGGGTGATACGCCTAGATGCGCCCACATTAGAGGCACGGGTGCTGAACGCTTTAGGACAAGTCTCGTTTAAATTGGGGGCCTATCCCCGCGCCATTGAACAGTATCGTTTGGCTTTAGATAGCGCCCGCTTAGGGGGTGATCCGGTGCATGAGGCCTTGATCACGGCGAACCTTGCGTGGGCCTATTTTACCGACAAACGCACTCGTCCCGACTCGATCGAAACCGCTTGTTATAGCCTCAGTTTGGCCCGATCGATCGGGTCTGTCTATCCGGAGTATATCGCTTATCTGACCTTGGGTCGGATCTATCTACGCTTAAATGACCCATCCCAAGCTGCCGCGTTATTCGAGGCGGCTTATGCGCGTGCGACAAGTGTTTATCTATGCTGTTCGGTGTTAGACGGATTGATCGCGGCTCAACAGGCGCTCAAATGTCCAAATGTGGCGGCCGCTTATCGGGATGAACGCGCATTGATCTTAAGAAACTGGCGTTAGACAACCTTTTGAGCGATGTCTAACGCCTATTTTTAGCCCTTTACTTGATGATCACCGCGGCGCGCAAGGTGTAACCGCGTCCGTGCCTTGATTGGATGATTGCGGGTTTATCTGGGTTATCCTCCAGTTTACGGCGCACATTTCGCACATGATTCCGTACCAACGCCGCGTCACCGATCCCGTTAGGATAATTCCACACTTTTTCTAAAAGTTCTTTGGTGGTGAACCATTGCCCCGGTTGCCGTGACATATAGTGGAGGAGGTCAAATTCCATGCGGGTCACGGGGATCTCTTTTTGATTCAAGAACACTTGGCAGCTTTTTCGCACAATCTGAAGCGCGGGTGTTTCGTTGGCGCTCCGTTTAGCACGTCGTAGGTGCGCGCGAATCCGTGCTGCCAATTCGCGCATCGAAAACGGCTTTTTGACATAATCATCGCCCCCCGCCTCTAGCGCGTCTTTCACAGTGTATTGGGTGTTGTGCGCGGTGAGGAAGATGATCGGCGCGGCCGCCATAATCGGCATCTCGCGCAACCGTCGGCACAAGGTAACACCATCCATTTGCGGCATCGCCACATCCAAAATTGCCAGATCAGGGTGTTCTGCTTGCGCCCGTTCTAAGGCCTCCGCGCCAGATCGCGCCGTGATCACGTCATAGCCTTCAATTTCGCTGAGCAACTGCTCAACCATCTTTAACACGCTGATGTCATCATCCACAATCATAATTTTGTACATAAATGCAGCCTATCAATCGGACAATGAGACTTACCAATGCACCCAACATGCTCTATTATTCCACAATCTTTAAAAAAGTAAAATTTCATCTTACGCCAAGTTGTAACTTTTGATACAGGGAAGCTTATGCGTTTAATTCTTGCCTCTAGTTCACCCCGTCGTCGCGAATTATTGAGCGCTTTGGGACTCGCGTTTGAGGTGATCAAACCAGCCATTGACGAAAATCACCTGGACGGCGAAACCCCGATCTTTTATGTCACTCGCATGAGTCGCGAAAAAGCCAGCGCCGTCGCCCAACAACTCCAAGATCCACAGGCGGTGGTTTTAGCCGCCGATACGATCGTTTTAGCCGCTGACACTATCGGACTCCAAGGTTCCGATCGCATCCTCGGTAAACCAGATAACCCCGATCACGCCCGTCAAATGCTCCAACAATTACGGGAGCAACCTCATACCGTTTACACCGCCTTTCGTCTATTGCGACTCGATCAACAAGGCGAAATTCACCTTTATGATGATCTGGTCGAGACGGAAGTGATCATGCGTGATTATACCGATGATGAGCTTGAAGCCTATATCCAAAGTGGTGATCCGTTTGATAAAGCGGGTGCTTATGCGATCCAAAACCGCGATTTTCATCCGGTGAGTGAGATCATCGGCTGTTATACCAATGTGGTTGGGTTGCCGATGTGCGCGGTCAAACGCGGCTTAGCCAAGTTCGGGTGGTATGGCTTGGGAGTCTCTGATAGGTGCGATTGTCCGCCTTACTTTCCACCCATTTGACCTAGTAATCTCAGGAAAGTTTCTTGCGTCCACCCTCACCCTAGCCCTGACCACCTAGTCATGGAGAGGGAACTGGCGTGCGTGGCATGGGCTGATCCGTCTCCATGGGTGGGGTATTTTTCTGAGGTTACTCTGATTTTCGACTCCGTTTCGATTCACGACAATTTACGTTACAATGATCGAAAAGGAGTCATACACTGCTGATGAAATTTTTAGGCATCCGCCCCACTGAAATCGCCCG
>JALOOG010000042.1 GCA_025454525.1 Anaerolineae bacterium
TTTGACTATCGCTTAGGCAATCGATCCGCGTTGGAATGGATCATCGATCAATACCAAGTGAAAAAAGACGATCGGAGCGGGATCGTAAGCGATCCGAATCAGTATAGCGACGATCCGCAATACATCGTGAAGTTGATCGGCCGTATCACCCAAGTGAGCCTAGAGACCATGCGCTTGATCGCCCAGCTACCCGAATTGTAACGCTTGCATCTAAAAAAAAGCACCCTCCCATGGAGTCACACTCCTCCACCCCACGCAAACCAATTCCCTTCCCCATGCATGGGGAAGGGCTAGGGATGGGGTTTGAAGGCTCACAACAGCTCTTTCTCTATGCTCTTCCTTTGTGTTCTCTGTGGTTTTCTTTTTCGTTTTCTTCTTGATATATTCTCTAAAAATACAGACAAATGTTACGACTTTTCCGCTCATCTGTGCTATCATCGATTCAATACGACTAGGATCACCCTAAGGAGGATCAGATGAATGGACAATTTCAGCGAGTATTTGCTGTCCCACCTTGGAACGCAATCTTACGATCCGCCTAACCACGTTGCCGCTGTCGCCGAATTAATTTTTCGCTTTGCTGCCGTCGCCACTGCCGCACCCAACCTGACAGGGAACAGTTTTGGGTAGGAAGGTTTGAAAAGAAGGTTCAGAAGTCATCTGAGAAAAGTATCCCGTGCTACGCGGGCCAGGTTCCCACCCCATAGTTGGGTGAGAGCTAGGATAGGGTTGGACGCAAGAAATTTTCCTGAGATTACTTCTGTGGTTCAAAGCCGTTTACACAAATTTTCCTGTACTTACTGCCGTTTGGATTAGGACGTGAGCGAAAACGATCGCTTAGGTTTGCATATCCAAGCGCAGATCGTCGGCCAAGCTTAACAAATTGGTGGAGACCTGTTCGATCACACGGGTATTCGCGGCGTTTTCTTGTGCGATCCGATTGATCCGCTCCATTTCGATCACTAAGGTCTCCATGCTATAGGTTTGATCATGAATCGAGGTGGAGACACTCCGAATCGCCTGATACGACAAGGTAACGGACTCCGCCAATTGTCGCATGATCGCGTCGGCATCTTGGGTGACTTGTGCGCCGAGATCCACTTGAATCGTACCGGTTTCGGTAGCTTCAACGGTTTCACGCACGGCCGATTGAATTTCGGCCAAGATCGCCCGGACTTGTTTGGCCGCTTCGGTGGATTGTCGTGAAAGGGATCGCACTTCTTCGGCCACAATCGCGAATCCACGCCCGTGGACTCCGGCCCGCGCCGCTTCGATCGAGGCGTTCAACGCCAACAAATTCGATTGTGTGGCGATCTCACTCACCGAGGTGATGATCGCATCAATCCGGCGGGTGAGTTGCGCCAATTTGACGATCATCTCCCCGATGATCTCCACTTGAGCGCGGATCGCATGAGTGCGCTCTAAGGCCTGCTCTAAGGCGGCCCGCCCCCCTTGCGAGATCGACTCGGCTTGTTGTGCGATCTTGGTCATGGCGCGGGCGGAGTCGCTGACTTGTTCGGCCAAACTTAAAAAAGAGTCAAGGCGTTCATTGGTGGTTTCGATCACTTCCACTTGTTCGATCACACCACCGGATTGTTGACGGGCGGTTTCTTGGATCGCTTGTGCGGCCTTGATCATGCCGTCTACCGTCGCTGTGATCCGATCAGAGAGCGAACGGACTGGAAGTTGGGTGGACGGTTCTACCGTTCGGCGGATCTCGTGAGGGCTAAAATGGCGTTGAGCGGTTGCCAATAGCAACGCGCCTAACGGTAACAATGCTAGGTTGAATTGCGGCACACTCGCGATCATCACACCGACCACGGCCGCCCCGAATAGCGTTAACCCCCGTGAGGCCGCTTTATGCTGTGGATAGAGCATGATCAATAACACCGCAAAGCCCGCGATCCCGTTCCAATGTGTCCACAACAGATCGATCGGCAAGATCCCCAACGCGATCGAAAAGCCGATCACTGGGGTATCCTGCCACGGGGTGAAATAAGCAATTCCCGCGCTGATGGCCAAGGCGATCGCCGCGATCAAGGGCATTGGGCTTTGGCGGACAAACAGGTAGACAAAAAATAGCAATAAAGCGGCTATCGTAGCGGTCAAAGCGGCTCGTTGGCCGAGTGGCGTGTGGATCATAAAGGGGTGACTCCTTGCGATCGATTCGCGTTGATCATAATCGTAATCGGCGTTCCTCACAAGTCATCCCTGATTTTATCGCCCTAAATGTCATTCTGACTATAATGCTGACAAATCGAAGTGGTGAGCGAAGAATTTTCAGGCATGGACACAGGTGCATTTCACTGGACGGCGCATATTTTGCCTTGATCGATTTTCGCTTTGACTGATAGGGGAAGTTTTAAAACCCAAAGCAAGGAAAGCCATGGGACAAAAACAACCCAACGACCCCCTACCACGGACTTTTAGGGCATGATCCTTGAAACGCCCAAATGGTAAAGCATAATTTTAGGTGCTAGGGTCAGCGGCCAAGGTTTGTTTCAACGGATGCCAATCGTCTTCCGTCAACACATGGGGGTGATTGGGCTATTCCCCGTTAAATTCAACCCTTGACGACCCCAGTCAAAACGAGTATAGTTCACCTCGTTCGACATGGCCCCATCGTCTAGAGGCCCAGGACAAGACCCTTTCAAGGTTTAGACGCGGGTTCGAATCCCGCTGGGGTCAAAAAAGCCAGTTTCCGTTAGGATCTGGCTTTTTTGTGGCCTACTGCTTGGTATTTAAATGATCTCGGTCTGTACTACCCGTAACGCGCCGATCCCACCTTCATAACGAAGCACGGTTTGATGGCCGGAAAGCGCGAACCCTTCACTCTCCCAGATTCCACCTTGGCTAAAGGGGTTGTCGTCATTTTTTTCGATCTGACGCATGGTATGAGGCATCGTCACCCCACCGATCCCGATTTCAGCCGTGATCCGCATGGCTACCCCGGCCGCTGCATGGATCGTCGTACCGCCCACTCCGCCTTCTAAGTTGACCTTGACCTGCGCGTTTTCTGGCAAATGTAACACCGTTGACCCGACTCCGCCTTCAATGTCTAAGACCGCCGGAGTCGCGGAAGGTGCAAACACCGTCACACCGCCTACCCCAGACTCGATCTCAACATGATACGATTCTTTGGAGGACGGTAAACGGACTACCGTTGCGCCGATCCCACTGTCTAAATTGACCCCGCGTAACAAAAGTTGGGTGAGATCTAACTCAATTGGCCCAATACCGCCTTCTACCTCTAAGCGTAATGGCACTTGTTGACCCAACCATACATTCCAATGCAGATCGGCCCGCCGCCCGATCGATCCCAACGTTTGGCGGATCGGCCCCAAGAGATCGGGTTCGCGTTGAGTCGCTAAAGTCACCAATTTTTTCATCGGATCGTCGAGAGCAGGGGCGGTGGTAAACGTCAAGTTGCCAATATAAGCGGCCTCAGCATGGAAAAGAGTCGCAGGATCATCGGATGCACGTAAAGTAACCCGTCCGATGGAGTTATTGAGATGGATGACTGCACTGGTCGCGGTGCCGATCGGTTCGGTAAAGGTGCCAGTTTTGATCTCCTCATTGCTCAGGGAACTAAGCGCTTTGTTGATGCTCTCACCGAATTTTTCAAATGAGAAGGTAAATTCCGTTTCATATTTTTTATTTGGGTCGGTCATGAGTTTCGCCTTTCAATCGTTGAACGGGTCTATTCTGTAATACGGAAAAACCCCCGATTAGGTTCTACAAAGCTTGACGATTGAGAACACCAACCTTTTTTTAGGGGGTTGCGTAAACCGAAATTATGTTAATTTAGATTGACAGTTAAAGCATTTTACCCAGATTTTCTTAGATTAAGTAGCAAAATGACGCTGGTTAAGGTAAAAAATTGCTCAGTGTAGCCACCTGAGGAGCCGTTATGACAAGAGAGAACCTTAGTAATGTTATTACGTTTGTTACATTTCCATTAGCAATTGCATGGTTTTTTTCAGATCCCGGTTTTGAACCCGTGATCGTAGCGATTGGTGTACTTGGGACTTTATTTACGGTCAATCGAATCGCTGATAATAGTCAAAAAAATACTGTAATAGAAAAACCAACACAGCCGGCACCTCCTAAGCCAAAACCTTGGATTCCTCCGATCTTAAAACCCATTCACGAGCGCGAGACTTTGCCAGCTGATATTTTAAGTTCACCCCATAAGAAGCATGTCATCAGTCATATTTCACAGATTGAAGCGATTTTAAAATGGGTTCGCAATCAGAATCCGCAGGAAATGTGGCGTATTGGGGAATTTGAGCTAAGACTCACCAATGGTAGAAATGGTAGAGGGTTTTTGGCTAAGGCAAAAAAACTCCAGTTGCAGCGCGGTCAAGTACAAGAATTTACAAATCAAGGTTGGGAAGTCGATCAGCTTAATCCACCTCAATTAATCTATGAAGTCCAAAAGAGATGGTCACTTAAAGAAGATCCTAAACGTATTGCCAGACATTTGGTGAAAGCACATGAAATTTTGCTGATCAAATTGCGAAAATTTGAGGCGGAAGCGCTAAACGTAGAATAAGTTCGACTTCAGAGCGTTAAATGAGGAAGCGTAGCGCCTGAGCGTGATGAATCTTGAGGTTCACCAAGCTCAAACCGAAACGCTTTATCTATAACCTTGCGCTCACAATCGTTCGATCTTTGCTGGATTCGCGTTAAAATAAGTTGATGATTTAAATTTTTTTAACCGCTTCCCTCAAAGTAAAGGTGTTGCTATGCCTGATATTCAATTTGATCGTTACTATCGTTATGAGGAACTCACCCAGCTACTCCAACAATACACACAAACCTACCCCCATTTGGTCAGTTTAGAAAGCATCGGCAAAAGCTATGAAGGGCGCGATATTTGGCTTTTAACTGTCACCGATCAAAGTTGTGGCGCACCAGAAGAAAAGCCCGCGGTGTGGGTAGACGGCAATATCCATGCCACGGAAGTCTCCCCGTCTAGCGCCTGTTTATATCTTCTCCACCGCCTGCTCACCGAATTTGAACAAGATCCGGATGTCACCCGCGCCCTCGCACAAACCACTTTTTACATCTGCCCACGGGTCAATCCCGATGGCGCTGAATTGGCATTAGGCGATCGCCCCCGCTTTATCCGCTCTAGCACCCGCCCCTATCCCTACGATGAAGAACCCCTCGGCGGACTCGAACAACAAGATGTGGATGGTGATGGGCGAGTCTTATTTATGCGCGTGCCAGATCCTAACGGACATTGGAAGGCGCACCCCGATGAACCGCGTTTGATGGTGCGCCGCGATCCCACCGAAACTGACGGACTCTACTATCGGGTGTTCCCAGAAGGCGTGCTGTTTGATTATGACGGCGCGTTGGTGCAACCCCGTCCGATCCGCGAAAACTTGGATCTCAATCGCAATTTCCCGTCCAATTGGCGACAAGAATATCAACAATACGGTGCGGGCGAATATCCCACCTCGGAACCAGAAGTACGTGCGATCGTCGATTTTTTGGCCAAGCATCGTAACGTGATCCTCGCGATCACCTTCCACACCTTTAGCGGAGTCTTGTTGCGTCCGTATGGCGATAAACCCGATGATCAATTTCCGGTAGAAGACCTCCAGATCTACAAACAATTCGGCACAAAAGGCACCGAAATCACCGGCTATCCGAGTATTTCGGTCTTTCATGACTTTAAATATCATCCCAAAGAGGTGATCTCCGGCGTATTTGATGATTGGCTGTACGATCATTTTGGGGTGTTTTCGTGGACGGTCGAGATCTGGAGTCCGCAACGGCAAGCCGGAATCAGCGAATACAAATACATCGAATGGTATCGCGATCACCCGATCGAACACGATTTTCAGATGCTCAAATGGAGTGATGAGGTCTTAGCAGGCCAAGGCTATGTCGATTGGTATGCGTTTGAGCATCCGCAATTGGGGTCGGTGGAGTTGGGAGGCTGGAATTTTCACTACGCTTGGCGCAATCCCCCACCGCATCTGCTGGAAAAAGAGATCGCGCCCTTTTCCGATTGGGTGATCTGGCAGGCGTTGACCGCGCCGCAATTGGAACTTCACAGCGCGCAAGTGTTACCGTTGGGCGATGATGCTTATCTGGTTAAAGTCGTGGTACAGAATGCGGGGTGGCTACCCACCTATATCAGCAAAAAAGCCTTAGAGAAAAAAGTGGTGCGTCCGGTGATCTGTAAATTGAGCCTACCTATCGGGGCGACCCTTAAAACAGGCAAATTACGCGAAGAGGTCGGCCAATTAGAAGGCAGAGCCTATAAAGCCCCCGCCTTAACCATTTGGGGTGGAGCAGATTGGACAGATGATCGTGCGAAGTGTGAGTGGATCGTATCGGCACCTCAAGGCGGTCAAGTCACCGTCACCGCACATCACGAACGTGCCGGAGTCGTGCGCGTCACCTTAGATCTAGGTTAACAGCGTCAGGTGGGTCAACAGTCCGGAGGGTGATCCCTTGACTGTTGACCTCGACATCCCACCTGTTCCCGTTGGTTATCAGCACGTCCGGCCTAATTTACCGTGGCGTTGCGTAAGAACTTTTGGATCGTGTCGCCCAACTTGTTATCACGCAAATAGGCGATATTCTCACCCGAAAAGGCGCGTGGTTGCAGCTTAAAATGGCTGATCAGCGCGTTATCCTTGACCACATTCGGTACTGCTAACAACTCTAACAAGCTACTGGTCACCGGAGATCCGGGTAACACCCGCTCCATGATAAACACCGGCGCTCGCAATAATCCGACTGGCGCGGGGACTAAGAGTCGACTGGTATTCAACGCGCCCAAGATCCGCTTTTGGATCTCGCCCAACGTCAAGACCTCTGGGCCACCTAATTCGAGTTCTTGGCCGATCGTGGTGTTGTCATCCAAAGAGCGCACGATCGCCTCGACCACATCGTATACTGACACAGGTTGAAATTGGGCCGTGCCGCCCCCGATCAACGGGAATACGATTGGCGTGAGTTTCACCAAGCGCGCAATCGAGTTAAAAAATTCATCTTGGGGGCCGAAGATCGCCGAAGGCCGTAAGGCCGTCCAAGCGTTGGCGTGTTTTGCGACGTATTCTTGCGCTCGGCCCTTGCTCTTAAGGAAACGGTACGGGAGCGCGCTACTGGCCCCATTTTGGCTCATGTTAATAAAACGCGGGACATTGGCCGACGCATCCACGATATTGATCGTGCCTTGATAGTTAATGTCCTCGTAGGTTTGTCCACCTTTTTCGATCGCGATCGCGACCAGATGTACCACCGCGCTTACGTCTTGAGTCAATTGCTTCAGACGTTCGCGATCCATGATGTCACCCTGCACGATCTCCACTTGACCCTTGAGTGCGGCCAAGCGTTTTTGCGCCTTGTCCAGATCGCGCACCATGGCCCGGACTGGTTTGCCTAATTCTACTAACCGCTTGACTGTGTTATTCCCGACATACCCCGCTGCGCCCGTGACTAGAATCGTCATGATGTCATTCTCCCCGTGTGATTACAGTAATTGTCCCTAAAATTAGGTAGTCGTTTTGTCCCACAGGCACGCGCTCCTGTGGTAGCAGCGGATTGTAGAGTCCGATAATGAGCGAGTAGTGAGAGGCGGGTAAATCGTTCGGGATCAGGATCGCGTGTTGATCGCGGATCGGTGTTTCGATCGGCCAAGTGTCGGTTGGCATCCGGCCGCCGGCCGGTTCACTATCGCGTTGCGCGGCCAACGTCCCGTCCGGGTTGAGCAACTGCACAAACACCTTATAGCGCGTCTGGATCACCGCGTCTGTAGACCAAGTGAGCCGGACTTGTAACACCTCACCGGGCCGCACCTCTCGCACACTGACCGCGTATTCGCGCAAGGTGATCCATGGGCCAAAACGCGCTCCCGATTCGACCGACTCCGCGATGGCGATCGGGCTGGCATAGCGCACCAAACGCACATCCCCAAACCACCGATCATCGATCTCAAATGCGTCTCGATCTAACATGCCTTCCACCATTCCCAACGGATCACGCTCATCCGTCCCCCATAACACCGCGTAAATCCGCCGATGATCGCGTAATAGGGATTGGATCACCTGTTCAGTGGCCGGCGCATCGACCGTCATACCGATCGGCAATAGATACAGCGGTTGTGGCCCGTCGTGATAATAGCCAAAGACCTCACTTTGCCCCGGCGCGTTGAGGATGATCGCGTCATCTGGATCGGCATCGGCGGTGATCGCGGCCACAATGCCACGGTAATCATCGCGTGCATATTGCGGCGCATCATAGAGTGGGTGAAGTCCACCCGTAAGCGCACTTCCTAGCGAGATCAAGCCCATGATCGCCGCTAATTTTGGGGCATAGCGAAAGATCAATGCTTGTCGACGCGGTTTGAGTGTCCATAACACCCATACCCCGCGCCCGATCCAGAGTGCGAGTCCGATCTGCGCGGGTAATAAAAATTTGAGGTTGGCCTCACGAAATAGACCTAACGCTAAAAATCCCCCGACCAAAGTGATCACAGAGACCACCGGAAATAACATCCGCCACCAAGAGCGCGGCCCATCTACTTGGGGGAACACCAATAACCCGAATAACAAGAAAAAGCTGGCAGCCGCCGGAAACGCCACTTCAGTATAGGTGATGCCCAACGTCAACCACCCGAAGATCACCGTAAGCGCTTGATTCAACGGGATCGCGATCTCTCCAGTGTTGGGCCAACTGGTCACTTGGGCGATCGCGGACGGCAACCAAGGGAGATACAACCCGATCGTGATCACATTCAGCACGATGAAACGCCCTAACAACGGTAACACCAGACGGATCGCACCCGCTTGTCGGATCTCCGCGCCGATCCACAAGACCAACAAAACGCCTTGTGTGATCATCATTGTGGGATAGACGTACTGCGTATAGAGGCCCGCCGCATTGATCAACGCTAACGCGATCGCCCAACGCCATGAACCTCGCGTTCGGATCAAATGCCACAAGGCCCAGATCCCCGCAGCGCTCCACAAGGCCAATAAGGCGTACATGCGTGCTTCTTGGCTATAATAGAGTTGAAAGCTGTTCAGGGTGACGAGTCCGGCCGCGGTTAAGCCGGCCGTGTGGCCATACAGATCGCGCCCGATTGCAAACGCGATTGCGATCGTGATCACGCCCGCGAAAGCCGATAAGGCCCGTAAGCTAAACTCGCTTTCACCCACCGCGATCCGCCATAAGCCCAACCCCCAATAATAGCCGGGCGGATGAATATCCCGTCCGGCATGATCGGCGATCTCCCAGAAGTTGCGGGTGGATTGAACGTAACTGCTGCCTTCATCGTTCCAGAGGGATTGTGTGTCGATCTGGTAAAAGCGCAACGCCGCGCCGATCCAACACAAGCCCACGATCATGATCAACGCGATCTGCTTCATGGCCTTCGCTTTCGTCTCGAATAACGCATGATTATTCAAGAGATCGTGCGCTTCGGCTAGGGAGTTTTCGCTTTAGCCGGGGCCGGCGGTTTTAAACTGGTCTTTTTTGGTTCAGTTGCGCCCGATTTTACCACCCCCGGACGCGATCCGGTGCGTGCCGCCCCGGCCGGTGAGGGAGTCGTGGTCTTTTTGGGCGCGGCTACCGTGCGCGTCGTGCCGGTGGTCTTTTTGGCCGCAGTGGCGGTGGTGCCATTTTTCGGCGGTTTGGGCGATGCTTTTAGCGTGCGCTCCACTTCTAACAGCAATTTATCGCTGTTTTCGTAATCGCCACGCAACGGGATATACACCACGAAACCCGCTAAGGTGGCCAAGACTGCCAAAGCGGTTTGACCTTGCGATAAGATCATCAAGCCCACCAAAGCCAATCCCCCTAACACCATGATCTGGCCTTGGGGACTCGCGCCATCGGGGACTGTGCCACGAATGACCGTTGAACCGTTGTCTTTTTCGATCACGCCGTCTAAGCGCGTTTGACGGGTAAAGCGCCCGATCACGTTGGAGGTGAGTGAGATCGAAAACCGGCCGCCTTTTTCGACATACCCGCCTAAATTGGGGCGTGTGGACGAGGCGGGGGCCTGTAACCGTTCGTGAATCGCCTTAGTACATTCCGTCACACTTTTGTCGGTGAACAGCACAAAACGCATGATAAACCCCATGAAAAAATTAAAAAATTGGTCGAAAAACCGAGGTGTTGTCTACCCTAAAGATAACACATTTGTGCTATTTTGTCCATCGGATCGGCCCAAGTCCGACTTGACCATCGATCCGTCCGTCCCCGAAACGCACCGTTAAGCGCCCCTCTGGTAAATGCGGATCGCCAAAGGCCGCTAAACTCACATACCAATCCCCCTGCATCGCCGCACGATCCATCGGGATCGCATGTGTCACCCCGATCACCGCCCCATTCGCCCAACAGGGAGTCGGATAGGCTAAGGGTTGCCACGCTTCAACCGGAATCGTCGTGCCGTCGGGGCCCACCAACACCGCGCCGAAATACTGCACTTGATCTGGCCGCGTGATCCCTTGCCATTGTAATCGCAAAACGAGATCGCTGTCGTTCACCTGATAGTCCCATCCGATCAAGCGGAACAGATCGCCGTTTGATCCGCTAAATACCGCGTCGATCGGTTGTGTCACCGCGATCTGAGGCGGATTCGGAGGCGGGGTCAATTCTGGCGCGGGATAAACAGCCAACACCGCCACCAAGATCACACTCAAGGCCGCTTGCAAATGCAATATCCTACGATCGATCGGCAAGTATCCCGCCGCGATCAACGCAAACGGCGTAAGGATCAACCAGATCCGGCCGGACTCGCCGCGTGTCGTGCCACTTAGGGTAAAGGCCAAGACCGTACACCAGAGGGCCAAGCCTAGACGATTGTGACGGAGATCGCGTAACGAGAGCAAGGTCAAAGCGAGTCCCGTCCAGATCGCCCAGTCCCAGACGTGCATCCACACCCAGTAGAGATAAGGCCGGTCTAATTCAAGGTGACGACTCAAGGCGGTGTCCAAGAGATCAAAAAAGGTGAGTCCGGTGAACAAAGTGAAGATCCCCCACGGCACGATCACCCCAAGCCCAAACCATATGCCGACGCGGATCGGGTCATGCCAAGCACCGCCGGAGGTGCGCTTGACCTGCCAATAATCGATCAGGGTGTAAAATCCGTACAAGGCGGCCAACGGTAAAAAGATCAAGTTGGCAAACAGCCCGATCCCATAGACCAAGCCCGCCCCGATCAACGCCCAACGCGATCCCCGCAAACCTGTGATCAACAGCGCCATGCTGATCAACGCGATCAATGGGAAAAAGGTGCTACTAGACGCACTAAAGGCCATCATGCCCGGCACGATCGCCCACGCGATCACCGGAGTCAGGCGATCGTGTAATGCCAATTGACGGGTGATCACCGCGATCGGCACAACCACCAACGCCCCCCAGACTGGAGTCAAGATCCCGATCCAAGCGGCCGCCCATTGCGCGGGACTGAAGATCAACAGGTTTTGTTGATGACACTGATACGGTAACAGCGTCCGATACAACGGATCGCGCAAGATCGGAAGCGCGTCTGCCAACGCGGTTGCCAGCGCGTACATCATCGGCAGGCCGGGCGGACTGGTCGCTGCGTTGCTGGTGATCGTGCCGAGGCGTGTCATCAGATCCGTCCAGGCGCGCCATTGCCCACTCGGCC
Organism: Anaerolineae bacterium; assembly: GCA_025454525.1. Taxonomy (GTDB): domain Bacteria; phylum Chloroflexota; class Anaerolineae; order Aggregatilineales; family Phototrophicaceae; genus JALOOG01. The sequence continues at coordinate 11,645 of JALOOG010000042.1, forward strand.
AATCGATCGACGCGGCCATCCACCATTCTCCGGAAGCGACGATCGACGCGGTACGGGTGAATAACGTGTAGAGCGCGTCCCCGTCACGGCTATAGGCAGCCGCGATCGCGAGTCCGATCGATCCGATCATGCTCCACAGGATCACCGCGCCCATGCGACGTAAACGTGAGGCGATCGCGAGATAGATCACGGTCAACCCGATCAACGGAAGTAACCGCCCTAAAGCGACCGGTTCATATTGCCAACGCCAACCGAAACCGCCGCGAATCCATGGCGTAAGGTCAAACAGAAACGCGATCGCCGCGATTCCAGTGAGGATCAAGGTGACGGATGTCCAACGGCGCATCATGGGAATAGCTGTTCGGCGCGGGCCAAATAAATGGCGAATTTACGTTCGGTCTGTTCGATCCAATCGGGCGGACGTTGCATCAAACGCGGATCGAGTCCCCGTGGCACTTCATACAAAAGACGGGCAAAACGCATCACCCACCAAACGATCATCGTTTGATGATAAACCCGAATGCGGATCGCACAACTCCGATCGTTGCACAATTGACAGTAACGATCGATCACCGCGTCCCATTGCGCGTCGCTGACTTCCCGATAGGACGGATGCGCCATAATATCGCCGATCTCAAAAGCAGCATCCCCCCACCCGCAATATTCCCAATCGATCGAATACCATCGCCCCGCGTCCCGCACAAAATTACTGGGATTCGGGTCACATCGGCATAACGACGCGGGTGTTAACTCCCAGTCTGGGAACAGGGCGCGCTCAAAACGGGCAAAGAGGTCATGTAGGGGTGGGGTTTGTGCGTCTGGGTGCATATACCGCCATTGCAGCTGCACGATCTCATGACAGGCCGTGACACTATCGGCGTTTAACACCGGCACCGACAATTTATGCGAGGTCATTTGCGGGCGGATCGCGTGGATCGCGGCCAGGTGGGTTAATAAACCGTCCCATTCTTCAAAGGTGGTCGGTGCGGCATCGATCACCTCACCCGTTAACCACGTTTCGACGACGACCGGTAACGAATAGCGTTCCCGCTCTAATAATACGGGACGCGGCGCGATCGCTACCCCTAATTGATCGAGGATCGTCAACGCGGTGTATTCACGGCCGGCCCGATCGCGGCTGTCTTTTAAGGTGAACTTGATCGCATAAGCATCACCGTCGGTATGTTGCGCCTGATATAAACGATTATTCGCGCCGCCGATGATCGGCGTAATCGTCCAACCGTCCCATTGTAGGGGCGCGGTGGGCGGGCGCTGATCAAGGGCCGCTAACAACGCATGATTAGGGATCATCACAACGCCTTCTGATGAATGGACAATCGCTGTCGGGGGTGAAGGATGATCCTCACCCCAACGGACTAAACGCTTTGTTCAAGGAATTGCGCGCCACTTGACCCAAAACCGACCACGATCACGATAAACAAAAACCCGATCCACAAGAGCAATAGCGGCCATAACAACCCCGCGGCCACCGCCCCGATCACCGGATTCTCCATGACCCAGATCAGCGGCTCGATCACGAGTTGCGCGATCACCCCGCCGCCCGTATTGGTTTCGATAATCTGGAGAAAGGAAGCGATCCTTGATCCGAACAACAACCCAACCCCTAACACAATGATCGCGGTGAGGATCGCGAATCCCAAGTAACGACGTACTGGCATCATACGGTCTATCTCCTCAAATTGGTGAGCCAACAGCATTGCGCCGTATTTTAGCGCGTGAGGGCGGCCTCAACCAAGGGTTGCACAATAAACCAAGTGCCGACTCCCAACAAAAACACCCCATACAGCCGTTTCACCGTGGCCGAAGGCAAGGCAATCGCCACTCGCGCCCCGATCAATGCGCCGGCCGCTAAGCCGATCGCCACTGGAAGCGCCGCTCCAAGATTCAATTGATCGGCTTGATAATAATTGATCACGGCGGGTAAACCGACCGGAGGCAACAATGCGCCTAAGGAAGTGCCAACCGCCCGCTTTTGATCGTATTTGAGCAATCCGACCAAGGCCGGCACGATGATCGCACCGCCGCCGATGCCAAACATGCCGGAAAAGACTCCCGCCACGAGGCCGACGATCAAGATCGTATACCAGACGGCATCTGGGGCGACCTCGCTAATGGGGGGTGGGGTTGCCGGGTGATGTTGCCGGAGGGCGGCCCAAAATTTGCGCGGTTCGGCAAAACGCCAACCCATATACAAGAGAAACCCGCCGTAAACCTGTTTGAGCGTCTCACCGGGTAGATTTAACGCGATCACCGATCCGATCAAGGTGGTGATCAGCAAGCCGAATGCGAGGATCGCACTGGCACGCACATCTAACAAGCCATTCCGGTAATAGGAGATCACCGCAAAAATGCCCACTGGCAACAATAAAGCGGCCAGTGAGGTACTGACCGCTTCAGTCGGGCTAAACAAGAAGAACACCATGAGGATCGGGACGATGATCACACCGCCCCCGATCCCAAACATGCCGGAAAAGACTCCCGCGCCGATTCCGGTGATCAACAAGATGATCGTTGATTCCATGTTTTACTCAAAATCGTCCGGGTAAACGAGGGTCAGATCCTCGTCTAAGCTGATCCGGTATTGTTCGAGCAACACATCATCATCACAATCTAAGAAGCGGAAATCATAAACGCCTTCTTCAAAGTTATCGTTAAATTCGTCCCCTTCGCGCAATTCATCGCGGCCTAACAGGTTATCGCCCCATTCGGTCTCGGTGGAAAGCGAGATCTGGATCGAACAGATGTCATCATTGGAGTCGTTAATGATCGTTAATTCGATCTCATCCCCTTGATCACGCGGTTCAGGATCATCATCATCTCTACGCGGTGCATCGGCATTAAAATCATCGGGGAAAGTCAGGGTGATGCTGTCATCAAAATCGAGACCGTATTGTTCAACCAAGGTTTCGCGATCACAATCCAACAACATGATGTCATAGACTCCGGTGAAAAATTCCCCTGTCCATTCTTCACCGCTGGCCAACGTGTCATTACGCCCTAATAGGTCATCACCCCATTCGGTGGATGTCTCCGGAGAGATAAACACGTAACAGATCGTGGTATTGGAGTCGTTGACAAGCGTCACTTCGATCGCTTCACCGCTGTTGTTGTCATCCGGATCAACGCGGGGATCATCATCGGGTGGGGTTTGTAACATCACCTCAATTGCGGGATAAGGCAAGATACCCCCCAATTGGCCTAAGGTGGATTCCGCTTTGCGTACCCAAGTGGGGATGCCGATAAATTGGCCGGCCACATTGACCACCAGACCGCCGCTATTGCCAGAGGACATTTCCGCATCGGTGCGATACCAGATCGGAATACGTTCGCCGTTTAATTCATCTTGTTCGATCGTGGTGATCGTGCCGCGGGTTACGACCAAGAAACCGTCCCCAATATCTGGGTAGCCGAAGATGTGAATGTCCTCACCATGCCCGACATCGCTAGACGTTTGATCAAGGAAGGGCAGATTCAACGATTCCGGATCGATCTCATCACCGTCCTCATCGCGATCGATCTGCAAGATCGCAAAGTCAATTTCATCAAACACGCGGACGATACTGGCGTAATAGCGCGGCACGGGTAATTCTCGCAAGTCCTCCATCACGAAGATGTGAAAGTCCTCACCGTCGGTAATCACATGGCTATTGGTGTAGATCAATCCGGTGGAAGTGACCAAAGTCCCCGAACCCGAAGCTAGGGGATCGCCACGCCGATCTAACACTTCGATATAGACCACGGTGGTCGCGATCCGATCGATCTCTTCACGGGTTAATTCATCTTCTTGCGCCATGGTGACGCTTAAGCTTAACCCTAAACACAACATCACAATAATCCCCAAAAACACGTTTTTCATCACGCTGTTCTGCTCCTCAAACATGGTTGGTTTGTCTTTATTTTACACTGATTCGCGCTTGATGACTCTAGCGGAGGGGAATCGTCTGTCAATCGTCATCAAATACATGGGGCGCGATCTTAGCGACCACGCCCCATGAACCGCCTAGAGCGGGTTAAGACTGGGTTTTTCAGGGGTCGGGGTCGCAGCAGAGTCAGTGGTGACGGCCGCAGCGGCCCGCAATTTTTCGACCTGATAACCGGATTTTTCTTCAGCGGCGGTGAGTCGTGCGACCAACTGCCCACGATGTGCGATCAACGCTTCACGATCCGGCGTGGCCATGGTGCCAACTTCTACGAAAGTCATCAACACCATAAATTGTAACAAGCGGCCAAAGGCTTCTTTGTCAAACCATAACACATCTTGGAAACGGTTGATCCGCAAGAAGCGTTGAATATCCCCGTCTTGTAACAAGGGGTTTAAGACCATTTCGACGCTTTGATCGATCTGACCGATAAACAGTTCCGGTTGGGCCACCGCCGCCTTGACCAGATACACCCATTGATTGGCGTTAAATTCATCTAACCCGCTTTCTTGTAAGGCGCTGCTGATCACCCGTCCCAACAACCATTCATCGATCCAACTACGCGCACGTTGGGCATAATCGGTGGTCGCATTCAGCTTACCGAGGTCATGTAACAAGATCCAACTGTAGAGTGCGTACCATAACGGCGGATCGGCTAACATCGTGGTTTGCAATTCGATCAAAGCCGGATCGGTCAATAGGGGATGTTCCGGATCGGCGGCGGCTCGCGCTGCTTCGATCAAGATCACCGCTTCTAAAGCCAAGGTTTGCGCGTGTTCAATGGTGCCAACTTCGGCGAAATGTTCGATCGCCTCTAGGATCGTCTGTATTTCCGCTTCCACCGCTTTGGAAGCAAATTCGGTATCGAGATCAAACCATATGCTAAACGTTTCGGCGTTGATCAGACGGCGCAAGGGTTGATGAATCGGTTGTAACAAGATCTCGCGAAGTGCGTCTTCTATACTTGGCACGCCCCGTCCACCGAGGTAATTTTCGATCATCGAATAGCGGCCATCATCCTGCACAATCCGAAAATCCCATAAGATGCGATAGTGATAACCGCCTAATTCCATATACAGGCCTTGATCACAGATCGTCTTGCTGTTACGGATGTATTCGAGTCCGGTGTGATGATCGCGGAAGATCACAAACTGTTTCAGATCCGGTGGCAAGCCTAATCCCTCACCGATCGTGCGTTGAACTAAGGCGCGTTCATCCCCGTTACCCGTTTTAACGGAGAAAGCGGCGGAGATCCGCAACCAACCCCGCGTTTGATTCGGGCCGTTATTAAACAACACCAAGCTACGTTCTTCGCCATGGCGATTCGAGTAGGCAAAGACATTTTCATCAACGCCGCCTTCACCCCGATAAAAATCATAAAGCAGGAAATGTTCTACCCCGGCGAACAAGTAACGTTTACGCGCCAACGGGAAGATCTCGCGTTCATGGCGTTGGATCAAGTATTGATCGGGCGATTCATCATAATAGGCACGGCGATATTCCATGCCATATTTCTCGCTGTAACCTTCGATCTGCCCATGCCCTAACATCGGCAGCCCCGGCAGGGTCATCATGACGGTGCAGATCCCAAAGTATTTATCCCCTTTGCCGAATTGTTCCACGGCGGTACGCTCATCAGGGTTATTCATAAAATTGACATAACGCTTGAGGATCTCTGGGTCAAATTCCAACGTATTCTTGATCAAGAGGCGATACTTGGCGTTTTCTTCATCGCGCATCATGTTCATATAGGCGCTGTTATAGACGCGGTGCATCCCCAAGGTGCGGACAAAATAGCTCTCCATTAACCAGAACGCTTCAGCCAACAAGAGCGTGTCTGGGGCTTCGATCGCGGCGCGATCCACCACTTCACGCCAAAATTCTTCCGGCATCACCTCATCAAAGTAAGCGCGAGTCATGCCATGTTCTGCCCGGGACGGGATCGCACCGCCGCTCCCCGGTTCCGGATACCACAAGCGATGATAATGGCGTTTGACCAAGGTCATCGCCGCGTCAAACCGGATGATCGGGAATTGTTTCGCGATGTCTAGGATCGTTTGGATCATCGCTTCGCGCACAGCGGGATTCAAGTAATTCAATTGGGCGGTGTCATTCCAAGGCATGGTCGTGCCGTCATTGCCATGATAGATATAGCGGACATCGCCCGTCTCGTGATCAAGCCGTTTAAACACCACCGCCGCGTCACTGCGATCAAAGTAGTGATCTTCAATGTAGATCCCGACGCGATCATTCCAAGAGAGATTCGGCCCGTTAAAGGTGTAATTCGGATAGGGGCTATAGGGCAACTGCACAAACCAATCGGGATGCTCCATCACCCACTGGCCATCAATGCCGACATGATTCGGCACCATGTCACTGGCGAGGCGAATACCGTGTTTCCAAGCGCGTTCACGCAAGCGATCACATGCTTCACGCCCGCCTAACATCTCGGCGATCTGATAACCCAAGAGTGAATAGGCGGAGGCCACCGCGTCCGCATTGCCCATCAATTGTTTAATGGTTTGCGAGGCCTTGCTCCGTTCCCATAACCCGATCAACCACAGGCCTGTCACCCCCCAACGAGAGAGCCGCTCTAATTCTTCATCCGGGATCTGATCCAAGCGGGTGATCGGCCGATCGTAGAGTTTGCTCAATTGATCTAACCAGACGTAAGCGTTTTTAGCGATCAAGACAAGATTCGGCATCCATTCGCGATCGGGGGTAAAGCGCTCTAATTCGACATCATACACGCCTTCAAAGGTGGGGATCGGCATATTCGCGCCGCCCACGAATCCCCCAAAGCCGGGCCGGATCTCCTCCTCTTTGATAAAATCCATGCTCCGCAAAAGCGCATAGATAAAATTGCCAAGATACGATCCCCATGTCCCTAACAAGAAATTGAGTTGGGCCTCTAGTGAATGGGGCGCGGTTTTCATCGGTAACATCAACAAGTCGATAATACTCATGCCACCGGTGAATTGGCCGCCGCCTTGATCGCGTTGATCGTCAAAGTAGGTTTGCAACTCCGCGATCACCCGGTTATAGGCGGTGCGAAGTTCAAGTTGATCATCCCCGAACAGCTCTAAAAAGGGCGAAAAGGCCGGGTTCAAATTGGAGAGCCATAACAAGAGCATCTCCTCGATCACCAATTCGCGACTCGGCACGCCGTCGATCGTTTCGGTCAAGAATTGTTTAGCGGTCATATCGCGCAAATAGACTCGTAGCGGTGGAAATTCTTCCACAAAGCGCTCTAACGTCTCATCTAAATGAGGGCCGATCGCGGTTTGTAGCCGATCATAGGCCTGTTGTAACGTTTGTGGGTTCACTTGCTGACGGTAGCGCCGGAACATGAACTGTAAAATCCCGTGGATCAGCGAGACGGCGTTGATCTGACTCGCTTGTATCGCTTGTTCCGGGAAATTGACCAGATCGCGCCGTTGGTTCATCTGGGCGGCAAATTGACGCGCCGTGTAAAAATCGGGGATCACCGTCTTGCCGATCAGCGAAAACAGCGCCCGCTCAAATTGGTAGAAGTCGCGTGCCGTACTGGAGACGTGAAAGCCCTTTAAAATATTTTCATCAGTCCGATCCATGGTGGTCTCCTTAAAAAATAAGTACCTGTGGCGAATTGTAACGCTTTCAGCGCATTTTGGATAACTTTCGGATCGTAACCGATCAATGCAAGGGGTAGCTAGTGATTAGATAAGAATCAACCGAGTCTGTGAAGGTCAAACGAGGGGTCACTGACCTGATTAAATAAAGCTTACTTTGCGAAATCCATGTTAAAATAAATTTAAATGACATAGTAGCAAATCAAAAGGGCAAAGCAGATGAAATCAGGGTGGATGCTCCTCTTTTTGGGTGTTTTTTTATCCGGGTGTGCCGATCTTTCGGCGGCGGTGCAACAAGCAAATCTAGCGGGGTATGGTCAAGTCAATATTGGGCCATTTACCATCAACGTCAATAGTAGCGGTGAAGTACAACTCGGAGTTAAAACCCAAGCCAACATTCCCCTGTTACCGTTTATTTCGATCGAAGCGGGCTTGTATGCTACCCCTGCTGAACACTTTGACCTGCCTTACGCAGTGATCATCCGGTACGGTGGGAAAGACTTTATCTTTAACCTTGCCGAGACACAAACCCGTAACTTAAGCTTCTCCAATATCCACGCGGGACGCATTAACTTTTGGCAATCAGGTCATAACCTATTCATTGAGATCTTGCCGTATACCTGTAATGGCATGATGTCTCGCTTTTTTTCAGATATTGGACGGGTATCCAGCGATGTAAATCTCCGTAATAATGTGCGTCGCTTTCCTTCAAGATCAGCGGAGCTTTTGGGTCAATTAAACATCGGTACACAATTTAGGATCGTGGGCGGGCCGATGTGTAATGAAGGCTATATCTGGTGGGAAATTGAAGGCCCGAATTATCAAGGTGGTACAGTACGCGGATGGACGGCCGAAGGTGATGGACAACGCTATTATCTAGAACCCATTTCCCAGTAAATACAACGTCACGGCAATAATTAAACCTCCTCATGCGATTTATTTCCGGTTACGCTTGATAATATGGGCATAGGAGGTTGTTTATGTTATTCAGAGGATTGTTCGTTCTGATACTATTCTGCTCAGTGACGTTCGCATTCGCCAAGCCAGAATCGGCATGTGAGCGTCAAGTTTTGCTGACAGAAGGTTTTCTAAGTCAATCGCCTATCATCAATACCGATCAAGGATGGGTGATCTTGACCGAAGGTGAGGATCTACACGCCCATACGATCTTTAAATTCACCCTAGAAACGGGTGAACTGACTGCTCTCACCCCTGCTGAAGTTAGCGCATTTGAACCGCTTTACCTTGATTCGGAACAAGAAATCATCGTCTATTTTCAAACGGATCAACTGAAAGCGGTGGATTTACATGGGAACGGCACGGTGCGACAACTTACCGATGAAGCGGAAGGGGTAAATACGCAGACTTTACCGGTTGTTGGATCGGATCATGTGATCTATCTTTCCCACGATCGGCTCATGCTTAAAAGCGTGCGCTTGGATGGGACGGCTTCACCCGTCACCTTGTATCAAGGCGAAACGATCACAGCGGGGATGCAAACCGTTGATGAAACCGTACAGGCGATCGCAATCAGCCCCGATGGGCAATCGGTGTTGTTTAGCGCCGATCAATTTGACGCAAAATCTGAAACGCTTTTATACCGTGTCCCGATCGAAGGCGGTGATCCCGTTCAGATTAGCATGGAGTCGATCACCGAGTTTTTGATCACCGATCAAGCGGTAATCTATCGCACGGAAGAGAGCGGCGCGCTCATCCGTCATGCGTTGGATACGGATCAAGCGACAATTCTCACCCCACCGGATCAGCGGGTAGGGTGGTTTAGATGGGTGAACGACCGACTATTTTACGCCAAGATACAGTCCCAAGTCGTGAATGAACAGTTGATCATAAGCGAAGGCCTGTTTATGCCAAGTGAAGGTCAACTCTCCGAGATCGTTGCTGTGGATGACGTGTTGTACTCACCGAAAATCGTGATGATCGGTCAACAGATCTATTTTGCAAAAACAGCGAACGCACGTCCCTACGATTACGCCTTATATCGTCATGACTTGCAAAACGGTACAATTGAGGCCCTGATCGATCAAGGCTTATGGATGTTTGAAGCGGCGGGTGATTCCCTCTTAGCGATGACTCAAGTCCGCGATGGCATCGGCGATCTCTACTTGATCGATGGGAATACCACCACCCATTTAAACGCGGAACATCCCGGCCGAGTGGCATTACCCCGTTCGAGCGGACTTGATCGTCTGTTTTTTAACGCATCGTTGATCGCTTACAACTTTGTGGACGAAAACGAAACAAGGATCGGTGTGGTTTATCGCTTGGCAACCGAATCCAGTGAAGTGTTTGAGGCGGCGCGATGGATCGGGTTAGACGGGACGAGTTTGATCTATAACGATCTAGAGGCGCGATCGGTCGTCTGGCTTCTGTGTGATTAAACGGGCTTTTGTGCCGATCAAATTAGCTCAAAGCGTATGATCGGTAAAATACGGCCGGGGCGCATTGTGGAGACCTGTTCTCCGATCTGATGCGCCCCGGCCTGCTGATAAAACCTCACTGCAAACGGATCACTCTCTAAAGTGACGGTTTGATACCCTAACTCTCGGGCCAACCCTAACGCATGATCTAACAATTGCCGCCCATAACCCATGCGTTTAAACGTCGGCTCAATAAACAAACTCTCTAACCAAAGATCCCCTTCACGGGGGTTGATCAGCATATAGTAACCGTAGATCGTCGTCTCATCGGTTAACAGATATGTCCAACTGTTAGCGATCTGATCGGGGATCACCTGCATTTGGGGCGCAACCTCGCGCATAAAATCGGCATCATATCCCCATGAGGCCTTAGACCGCATCGTGAGATCGGTAAGGATCGCGGCCTCGCTAGGATCGGCACGACGAATGATCATTTTAATCCAACCACACCGGTTTTACGGTGGCATCTGGATGATGCAAGGCCTCATAGATCTTCTGCACTTCGGCCCAAGCCGATCGCGCCGCGTCCAGTTGATCTTGTTTCGCGTAAAGCTCACTCTGTACACGCAACGCTTCAGCAATCAAGCGGCGGATCATCGTGCGCCGTGCCATATTCACCGCGTTTTGCGTGGCCAGACTCGCCGCCTCTAAATCATTCCGGGCGATCGCGAGTCGTGCTAGGCCGGCTTGCGCCCGAATGGTGATCTCAAGGTTATCCAAGCTTTGCCCGATCCCCAAAGCGCGCTCAAATCCGGCTTGCGCTTGATCGATCTCACCGATTTTGAACCCCTGCGCGGCCAAATTGCATTGGATGATCGCCAACCAATATTGCTGATCAATTGTTTCGATCATCGTCAATGCGCGCCGATGATACTGGAGCGCTAACTCATCTTGGCCAAGTCCGCCATGAGTCAAGCCGATGTTATCGGTCTGAACGGCCATGGCTAACGAGAGATTGAGCGCCTCGCTCTGTTTATAGGCATATTCTAAGGTGGTCAACGCACGGCTTAAGCGTCCAGTAGCCATTAAAAACCAACCGTAATTGCCGCGCCGTGTGGCTTCGGCCGCCGCGTCATGCAACTTTTGGGCGATCTTGATCGATTCGGCGAAAAATGACTCCGCAGTTTCTATATCCCCTTGTTCAACATAAGCGGTGGCCGCATTCGCCAACACGATCCCTTTGGTTTCTAGATCTACGGAGTTGAGGTACATCAAGGCCTGTTCATAGTCCTTCAAGGCGCGTTGACCTTGCCCCAAGTAGACCCGATTACTCGCAATATCACAGTACAGGCGGGCCACTTGTGCGTAATGGCGTTTGACCTCATAGATTGCGATCGCATCTGTCCACGCTTTGATCGCCGCTTGCATCTGGAGCAATTGCGTGTAAAACAGGCCCAGATCACGATAGGTGCGTGCTTCTTCGATCGGTTGATCAATTTGACGGGACAATTGTAAAGCGCGTTGGAAAGTCGCCTCGGCCCCAGTGGTATCATCCGCTTGTGCTAGGGCTGCCGCGAGATTGCGTAAAATCTCTACATCGATCGCGCTGGCTTGTTCCACCGTGATCGCGTCGCTACCCGCTTGCAGATGCGCTAAAGCGGCCTCTGCTTGACCATTGGCACGTAAGACGATCCCATAGGTACCGCGGATCAAAGGATGATCGGGTTGTGCCTCATAAGCCGCTTGACTGTATTGCAAGGCTTCTTCATTTTTGCCCACCTGCAAACAGACCATGCTTAATTCTTGTAAGATTTGCGGGCGTTCAGGGGACTGATTGCGCGTCAAGACCAGTAATTTGTGATATTGCTGGTAAGCATCCATCGCTTGCCCTAAGTTCAAAGCACGCCGTGCGATCACCCCATGCCACAAACGTTCATAGGAGCGGTAATGGGTGTGTTGCGCCAAGCGTAAGGCCCGACTCAACATTTGATCGCCTTCTTGCTCTTGTCCGATCTGGATCAGGGCTTCGCCGAGTCGTCCGACAAAGTAGCTACTCAATTCGACATCGTTACCCGCGCTCAACTTGGGCAAACTCTCCCGCAACAGATGTGCTGCATAACTCGCATTACCATCCGCTAAGTAGGTGTCTGCTAAATGACCGAGGCCGCGTCCCTCCGCCCCCATCGATTGCGCTTCGCGGGCCAAAGTCACTCCTTGTTCATACCATCGCCGGGCCTCCATCAGATCGCCTTGCGCTTGTTTGAGCGTGCCGCGGGTGATGTGAAGATAGGCGCGTTGTATCGTATCGGTGGCCATAGTATCGAGGCGGTCTAAGAGTTGTGTTACCTCCTCCCAACGCGCCTGACGGATGTAAATATCGGCACAATGGAAGGCGATGATCATCTCCGTGGACCGATCGCCTTTCGCTTGGGCGATGGTGTTAGCGGCCTCAAATTGCCGTAGCGCCTCGTCATACGATTCGGTGTATTTGCGTTGGCGGGCTTCACTTAACAAAGCGCGCAATTCGGACAATTCATTCACGGGGGCGTTGGGGCTATCTAGGCCGACCCATTGGGCAATACGTTCAATTAGATTCATCATAGGCTCTGACTGCTGACCCATTCATTACCTTTATTTTAGCAAAAAACGATCGGCAGGTAAAAAAGGTTTGAATATGCGTGATTACGTAAATTTTTCTCTAGACTCGCTGTACAAAAATTACAAAGTGAAATATAAACAGATCTATCCATTGGTTTATAGTCTCAACAACTATCGATATGAGCGACGCAAATTACAAAATCAGTTTACACTTTCCTAAACAACAGATCTTAACACTCCGCATTGAACGTTTAACGGTGTTCGGGCGCAATGAGTACGGGGTGATCGATTTAACCCCCTATGGTGCTGAAGCCTTGGGAGTCTCACGACGGCACGCCTCTATGATCCCCACCCACGATAAATTGGTGATCAGCGACCTTGGGAGTACCAACGGCACCACGCTAAACGGCGCAAGCTTAAAGCCAAACCAATTCTATACGCTTCGCCCGAATGACATTCTCTATTTTGGACGATTAGAGGCGCGGGTCAACTTCATGATCACCAAAACGCTGCGCGCCACGGAAAAATCCACCGAACCTTTTGAGGAAAAACTGCAACAACCCCCTTATACTTTACCGATGAGTCAACAAACGATCGAACAATCTCAAGTCAACACCACCAACCATGAGTCGAACCCTTTGATTCAGCGTGCGGCGATCAATATGGATGACCCCGATGTGCAGGCCGCGATCCGTATCTTACAGACGGTGGTGATCAACAAGGATATGACACCGTATATGTTTAATTACATCGCGGCGCAATCCGTTGAAAATACCGCTTGGCAATATAACAAGCGATTGGCGGTGTTACGTACCGCCTGTAGTTTTGGGTATGTGGCGCGGGATAATGCCGAATTAATGCAAGAAGAACGCCGCAAAAATCATCAACGTTTTGGCAATATCGAATAAAGAAGGCGCATTGAGCGCCTTTTTTTCTCCCGATCTTTCTTTTAAAACATTAAAGCTTGTGCAACTTGCCTAAAAATATTTGTAATATTTTTCACACCCTGTTAAACTTGACTATTGTCATGAGAATAGTCATTGTGCTATAAAAGTCTCTAATCCTGCTACACCGACTGTCCATTTATCTGTTGTCGATGCGTGAGGATCTCTTATTGTAATATATGTTTAATTTTCCTGTGTCCCCGCTCATTTTTATGACTCTTTCCATCCATCAAATGGAAGTCATTTTTCACGCCAACTATCCGGCGATCTCTCCCAATCTTGGTGCTAATCCGTGGTCACACGGTTTTGTCACACACCTGAACACAGGTGTTTAAAGTTTATGTTTGTTTAACGAGGAATGGTTTAATGAGCAAGAGACACACTCCTAAATACTTGGTGCTGCTCTTACTCAGTTTGACGTTGCTACTCGGAGTCTCCGGGTTCAGCAGCGCGCAAACGGGTGAAGAAGCGCCAACCGTCAATCTGTCGTTGGATATGAGCCAATTTGCTCAAGCCAAACGCTTACCGGACGGCAACATTGAAGTGATCGTGCGGTTATCGACTCCTGCCGCGATCAAATCCTACATTGCCGCAGGTGGACGCGATTTCCATCAAACGGCGTTGAATGGCGCTGAAGGCGCTCGCCAAGCGGTGATCGCCGAACAGCGTGCGTTTGCTGCCAACGTGGCCGCCTTAAACGCCCGCGTTCTCAACTCCATGCAGTATGCCAGCAACTCCATTTTGATCGCTATTCACCCTGATCAAATCGGAAAATTGAGCCAACTGCCGGGAGTCACCGGGGTCTATGCTAACCATGTCTTATATCGCGACGATACCGTCAGCGTCCCCTTTATTAGCGCGGACAAGGCGTGGGATAGCCCTGATGTGGACGGAAATTACACCGGGGCCGGGACGGTCATCTCGATCATCGACAGCGGTATCGATTACACCCATGTCCACTTCGGCGGTGATGGCACCTATAATACCGATAACACGGTATTGACCGATGGCGACGGCTTCGGGACATTCCCGCTGAGCGCCGCGGGTGTACAAAAAGTTGTCGGGGGTTGGGATTTTGTGGGCGATGCCTATAACGCCGCGGTTCCAGCCAGTGCCACACCTGATCCTGATCCTGATCCGATCGATTGTACGGTCGATGCAGGCGGCGGCCATGGTACCCACGTTGCGGGTACGGCCGGCGGTTGGGGGGTGACAAGCGCAGGTATCACCTATACTGGGCCGTTTAGTGATACGATCTTCACCGCTTATCCCGGTTGGACACCGACCTTCCGTATTGGGCCCGGCGTTGCGCCGAATGCCGCCTTACTGGCGATGAAGGTGTTCGGTTGTGATGGTTCGACCGATCCGTTTATTATGTCTTTGGCGATCGAAGCGTCGGCCTTGGGCGTGGTGCAAGATCCTAACGACTTGGACGGCGATCTAGACCTGACTGAAGAAATTCCCGCCGCCGATGTGATCAATATGTCGATCGGTTCGGGCTTCGGGACTTCTGACCCGAACTTTGTCTACAACGAAACCATGCGCGATGTGAGCCTAGCTGGTGTGATTGTGGTCAATTCAGCCGGTAACAGCGGTGACTTCTTCTTCATCACTGGGTCTCCTGGTGCGGCTAATGAAGCGATCTCGGTTGCTTCATCGCTTGATCCGGGCAACATGGGCCGTGGCGTGCGTTTAGATAGTAACGCGACCATCTACCCTGCTACCTATGGTGCGGGCAGCCCCTTCACCCACCCGGTGTTAACCCGTCCAGTGATTCGGGCCGAAGATGCCGATGAAGACGGTGCGGGAACAGCCAATACCACTTTTGACGGCTGTAGCGTGCCGTTTACTAACCAAGCGGCGGTCGCGGGTAATATCGTGTTTATCGATCGCGGCGGTTGTCCATTTGCACAAAAACAAGACAATGCCTTTGCGATGGGCGCAGCCGGTGTGATCGTCGGTAATGTCGCTGCCAGTGCTCCCGGCCCGGTCTCCATGGTCGGTGCAACCGTCTCTGGTTATAACTTACCCACCGTTCACGTTGAACTCACCGCTGCCAATGCGATCCGCGCCGCGGCCAACGGCACCAATACCGTGACGATGGACTGGACGTATGCGCTCTTCTCGGCGGCCGCAGCCGATGTGAACAGCAGTTTCACCTCGCGTGGCCCGGTGAGCGATAACCCCCAAAGCATCAAGCCGGACATCACCGCTCCCGGTGATAGCATCTTAAGCGCCGGGTCGGGGACTGGTTCATTCACCTATAACATCTCTGGTACGTCGATGGCCTCGCCACACATCGCCGGGGTGATGGCGTTATTGCGCGAAAAATACCCGAATAATGCCACTTGGCCGGTAAATCACCTCAAAGCCTTGGTGATGAACACCGCCACCGGCACGATCACCAATGGTACAGTTCCGCTTAGCCCGCAACGGGTGGGTGCGGGACGTGTGAACGTGTTGAGTTTGTTTAATAACGAGGTGGTTGCCTCTAACCTCAATAACCCCTATGGGGTCAGCGTAAGCTTTGGTTTCCCGGATGTTCTCGCGGGCCAAGTCTATACGGAAAGCAAAACCATTTACGTTGAAAACAAAAGCACATTGGCCGTTAGCTACGACGTGGGTTATATCAGCCGTAGTGATGCAGCCGGGGTAGCCTTCACCTTTTCGCCCCCCAGCTTTTCGCTTCCCGCTGGTGAGTCTACAGAAGTGACCGTCACCCTGACGGCAAATCCAAACGTCGCTGGCACCAATGCCAACTCGGATCCGGCTTTGGCACCCGCTAACGCTGCCCGCCATCGGATCACCGAAGAATCAGGGTTAATTACCTTCACACCTACCGTAGGTTCAGTGGTGACCTTGCGCGTTCCGGTGTATGCAGCGGCAACCGTCAACAGCGATATGGCCGGCGCGATCACCTTGGATGCGTTGAATGGTCGTGACTCGATCACGCTCAGCGGGACTCCGGTGAACACCAGTGGCACCGGCGCGGGTGGCAACGACATCGTATCGTTAGTGTCGGCCCACGAATTGATCACCACCGACCCGAACGAAGGCACATCGGCCGCTTTCTATGACTTTGCCGACATTAGCCATTTCGGGATCAGCAACGATTACTATGTGGCCGGACCGGTCAATACCGCAAATGAGGACAGCTTGACAGGTGGGCGTGTGTTCTTTGCGATCGCCACCCATGGTCAATGGCGTACTCCGCGTGAAGTGATCTTCCGCGTCTACCTTGACCTTGATCAAAACGGTACTCCTGAGTTTACCGTGTATAACGGGGCAACGAGCGCGGGTGCAGACAACTTTGAAACCGGTGTGATCGACTATAACGATGTTTTTGAATTTGGTCTTGGTGCTGCGGTGACAGGATTCTTGACCCCGCTGAATGGGCGTGCGTTCAACGTCAATAACACCTATGCCTTTAACAACAACGTGATCGTGTTGCCCATGTGGATGGAATGGCTCAAATTCAGAGCGGGTCAAACGGTGTTTGATGGATCTTTCAACTACTGGGTGGAAAGCTATACCTTACGCATCGAAACCCCGATCGACACGATCGGTAGCCAAGCGTCGCCATTGACCTATACCCCCAACGCGCAACCCTACGGCTTTAACGATGCGGGCGGGACTCCGGTGGTTGGTTTACGGTTAAGCCAAGATCTTCCGACCGTCACGATCCCGGTGGATGTCAATGTCCCGATGTCACAAGCGGCCAACCCGCCCGACATCTTGCTGTTGCATCACCACAACATTCCCACCACCAGCGCGCAAGTGATCGATGTGATGACCGCTTCGGGCTTAACCTTCAACTTGTTAACCCCGGCCGACGGCACGATCTTCAACACCGCGCTTCCCAATTCGGTCAATATCACTTGGCAACCTTCCGCGGGTGCGACCAGCTATAGCTTCACCTTAGATCGCCCTGCTCCGTTAGCTGATGTCGTGTTGAGTGGGTTAACCCCCGTGGCCGATGCGGATCCGCTGGTGTGTGCGGCTGAATGTACCTTGACCGTAGACGGTTCAGCTGTAGCGACCGCCAACGGCTTGTACACTTGGCGCGTGGTAGCGACCAACCCCAGTGGCACGGTCACGAATAACATGGACTTCGATTTCACCATGTCTGTGGCTCCGGGCGCGTTTGCTCTCTTGACCCCGGCCGATGGCACGGAGATCACCAGTCCGTCTGGTTTCCCGACCAGCATCACCTGGCAAGCGTCCAGCTTCGCCGACACCTATAACTTTGTGTTGGATCGTCCGACTTTGGCCGATGTCACCTTGACCGGACTCACCCCCTTGGTGGATGCCGATACTTTGGAATGCAATAGCACCACCTGTACGCTAACCGTCGATGTCTCCACAGTAGCGACCGAAAACGGCTTGTATACTTGGAATGTGACCGCGGTGAATACTGTTGCCAGCACCAATGCCAGCGACATCTTCGACTTCACCGTGAATCTCCCAATCCCGACGGCCACCGAAACCCCGGTGCCGCCGACTGAAACGCCAGTCCCACCGACTCCGACTGAAACGCCAGTTCCACCGACTCCAACGAATACCCCGATCCCACCGACCGCGACCAGCACACCTGATCCGAACGCTGTGGAATTGTTGCGTAACCGTAGCTTCGAGGACGATACCAACCCCGCTGACGGCGTAGCCGACTTCTGGGGCATCCGTAACGGCTCTGGTGAACGTCGTGTCTGTGACGCAAGCTTGGCTCGCACGGGGGTCTGTTCGTTCATGTTCATCGGTGGCGGGGCCGTGGAAGACAGCATCTTGCAACAACGGGTCGACCTGACGCAATTCACCGCCTTCAATACAGGCGATGTGTTGACCTTCAACGGGTTCGCTCGTTCGACCGGTGCGCCGAACTTCCGTATCCGCATCATCGTCAACTACGCCGATGGATCATCACAACGTGTCCAGATGCGTTATAACGTTGCCAGTGGCACGTATGTCCCGTTGATTGACCCGATCACGACCC
>JALOOG010000153.1 GCA_025454525.1 Anaerolineae bacterium
GCAACGGGATAGGGGGTGCAGTAGTTCATCCCGTGCGGGCTTGTCCTGCATGAAACCGACCCAGCCATGTCCATAAATGGGGATGGAAAAGGGAACTATTAAAAGCATGAATCTTCATGCGACCTGCTCCTTCGTTTGATATGCTCTGATTACACCGAACAGAGCTAAGCTTAGGGTGAACTTCCGGTGACAATTTCGGCATAAGGAGCAATCCAGATGACAGGCTATGAGGTGATCGTGATCGGCGCGGGCGGCATGGGGAGCGCGGCTGCCTATTATCTGGCGCGGGATGGGCGACGTGTGTTGTTATTAGAGCGTGGTGAGGGCGAACAGCGATCCATGAGTTCACGCGGTTATTCGCGGATCATCCGCTACACTTACAATCATCCGACTTACATCCAATTGGCGCGAGAAGTCTATCCGTTATGGCGGGATTTAGAGGCGGTCAGCGGTCAACGTTTGTGGATCACCACAGGCGGGATCGATTTTGGCACACCAGAGGAGATCGCCCCGACAATCGCAGCGATGCAAGCGTCGGGGCTTCCGTATGAGCATTTAACAGCGGATCAAGCGATGCGACGGTTTACACAATACCGTTTTTCGCCGGAGATGGAAGTGATCTATCAAGCGGAGAGTGGTTTATTGCGCCCGTCGGAATGCGTGCGTGTGCAGTTGGCACTCGCTCAACAACATGGCGCGGAGATCCGCTATTCATCTGAAGTGACCGGATTCACGTTTCAATCTGATAGCGTCACGGTGCATACAACGACGGAATCGTTTTCAGCAGCGCGGGTGATCCTCACCGCGGGGGCATGGGCGCGGCCGTTGATCGCGTCTACCGGACTCGATTTACCGCTGTCGGTGATGGCCTGTTTAGATGTGCATTTTCAACCCGTGCCGAATCACAACGCCGATCAAATGCCGGTATTCATCTATCATGGGCGCAAATTCGGTGGATTCAATGTCTATGGCTTGCCAAGTGATCGCGATTCGGGTGTGAAGGCCTCTTTACACGGTGGAGATCGCGTGGAGGCTCCGGTGGGAGATGATCATGATCACACGACGATCTTAAGCGAGATCCGATCTTTTGCCCGCGATCATCTGCCCGCGATTGCCGATGCACCGCCGATCTACACGCGGGTTTGTCACTATACCCTGACTCCAGATGAGCATTTTATCGTCGATCGTCATCCAAGTTATAAGCAACTGGTGATCGGATCGCCGTGTTCTGGACATGGCTTCAAATTCAGCACCGGGATCGGCAAGATCTTAGCGGACTTGGCGATCGATGGGCAAACTCGGCATGACATCGGATTGTTTGAGATAGCGCGATTTTAGATGCAGTATTTGGGTGAGGGATTCCGATTTAAGAATCAGACACTCGTCCAATGGCAGGTAAAATCGTGGATGACCAACAGCTCTTAGCGGCGATCTCTACCGATCCTGAAGCGTTTCGCATCCTTATCGGAAGTATTTTCCACGGGTGTATGCTTATATCGCTTATCGGGTGGGGCATGTGCAGGATACCGAAGACCTCACCGCCGAGACCTTTTTACAGGTGGTGACATCGCTCCGATCATTTCAATATCGCGGTCCAGGGTCTTTCACGGCATGGCTTTTTCGGATCGCGTATCATCGAGTCGCGGATTATTATCGCGCTCAAAGGGGAGATCGGTGGATCGCGTTAGAAGATTTAGCCGAAGTGAGTAGTGATGGTTTAACTCCAGAGGGCATGATCGAACAGGGTGAACGGTTTGCGAGGGTGCGTCAATTAATCCGCACGCTTTCACCCCGTCGTCAAGAGATCGTCACCCTAAAATTTTACGGCGGATTACGCAATCAGGAGATCGCCGAAGTGTTGGGGTTAGATGAGCGTACCATTGCGGCCCATTTATCACGCGCTTTGGCTGACTTAGAGATAAGGACTCCACATTATGCCGACTCATGACCTGATCCCTAAAGCCGATCCCAAATTTCAACAACGCCTTGAGGACGAATTGATCGCACGTTTACGAGAAGAACAGGACTCACCAATGGCCTTAAATTCAGTTCCGCTCCGTGCCAAATCTAAATCATCCCTTTCGTTACCCTTAGTGGCCGCGTTGTTGGCGGTGATAGGGGTCGGAGTAGTGTTTTCCCAGCTCCGTTCATCGCAAGAGCAAGCCTTGACGCAAGTCAGTTCACCTACATTTACCAACACCCTAATCAGCACACCCACACCTGTTTTAGATCCTGCTGTCCCTCCAGTCAATTTCAACATGCCTCAAACAGTCACCGCGACTCCAACATTCGTAGAAGGTCATGTGACTCACCTGTTTTTCAATAGCGTTCAACAAACAGCGACTCAATTCTATTGGTTGTATTTAACTGCTACACCGCCTATGGAAGTGTGGCCCGAATCGAACCCATATCGCCCAGTGTTGTTAGCGCGGCGCAATTTGCCAGCGGGGACAATTTTGAGTCGGGATCAGTTTTTCATCGCTTACTATCCAGCATCTTTAGTACCGAATGATCCCAATCCGCTTGATCCCACCACGTTTGAGGGGCGGGTTTTACGATCAGAAATTGGGGTTTATCAACCGCTCTCCAATAGTCTATTTGAGCCGCGTCTTTCTGAAAGCACCGCTGATGTGCTTCCCATTGGCACGAGTACATTAGTTCCTAGGAGCAGCAATGATTCTTCGGTGGAAATTCCGATCACGTTGATCTCAAACGAATTACCACGTTCAGGATCAAATTTTGACATCTTGGCTTTAACCACCAAAGGTGAAGAATTACAGATTGAGCGGATCGCCCGACAAGCTTTCATAGTTCGACAAGAACCAGAACGTGGGGTTGTGCATATCTTGGTGGGATGGGATGAATATGAATTATTGCATCTCGCGCTACTCACCGAAACACCGCTCTATTTAGCAGAATTGGTGTATAAACCTTATCCCACTCCAACCCCGCTGCCGTTAGACGTTCGTCAAATGCTCTTGCCGTTTGATCGTTTTGAAAATGCAAGCGACCTCAACTTTGTTCATAGCACGCTCATCGATCTGATCGGCGTTGAGAGCGTAACTTCGGAGAGTCGCAACTATCGCTTAACACGACTCCTAGTGGGCATTACGGTGTTAGGGACGGATCAGTCAAGTTTACGCTTACATCTTGAACAGGATGAAATCACCCAAGTCAATCAATGGTTAGGATCGGAGATGCTATTGTATGTGCATCAAGTTCAAATGCGATGTTCACCGCTCCTCCCGACTCCTGTACCTTGACCCTAATTGCATCTATGTTTCAACATGAATCAATGGGGCAAGGGTGCGTCTACCCGCCGTGAATGACCTTTGCCCTTGATCGTATTTACGCCCTGACTCCGGATGAGCATTTTATCGTCGATCGTCATCCAAGTTATAAGCAACGGGTGATCGGATCGCCGTGTTCTGGGCATGGCGATTGATGGGCAAACTCCGCATGACATCGGATTATTTGAGATAACGCGATTTTAATGAATAAGCCGCTGTTAGTTACGGCGACTTATGGGCTTTATACGGGATCGTTGTTCACTATTTGAAGATCCTCATATTTATCTAATAGAGTGTAATTGCCAATGCGTTCTAAAATGCCACGACACCTGACTTTTAATTTAGAACGGAACGCATGAATAACTAACTCTCGATCTTCAGCTTTTTTGATATGCAATCGAACACGCTTACGTTGCCCTTCGATTTCACCGTCAATGCTCACACTGGTATATTCTAGATCTCGCTCAACCAATCGGATCACAGATCCAACAATCGTTTTTTCTTCTGTGAGCCAAGTGCGACGGAGCGTTTGTCCGATCCGTTGCGTAAGCCGTGTCATTTTAGGGGTTAACATAATTTCTTGAGACGTAAGCAACGGTTCAATTTCAGTTGATGACCATGAAAAACTGATTCCCACCAGTTGTTCTTTAACGCTACGATTTAATTCTTCAAGCGCCTCGCATAATTCATAACTCCCCCCTTGGTTAACAAACTCTTGCGAGGCATCCTCAAGTTCAGCTTCGCCGCTTTGTTCGACATTGACCTGCTGTTCGAGCGTTTGTAAGGTGATTAAGGTATCTGCCAAAGTTTGCAATACACGACGGCCAAATGGGACATTAGACGGCGACTCGACTGTTTGAACGGTAGGGGACTGGATCACTAACACATAGCTGCCGCGTTCGGTTTGACCGATCCGGACTTGTTCCAGATAGTTCACCGCTTCTTTAGGCTTGCGGGTAGGCAAATGAAGACGTTTGCGATCGACGACGGTTGCCGCTGATAACAACAGATCATGCGTGGCTTGGAGCAAATGAACACCATCAATTAGCGGAATCGAACCGTCTTCCGAATCAGGGTGAAAAGCACGAATCCGTAAAATATCCTCATCAGAATTTAGCATTTCGGCATAGATTGCAGTTTGCAAA
Source organism: Anaerolineae bacterium (assembly GCA_025454525.1). Classification (GTDB taxonomy): domain Bacteria; phylum Chloroflexota; class Anaerolineae; order Aggregatilineales; family Phototrophicaceae; genus JALOOG01. The sequence continues at coordinate 4,436 of JALOOG010000153.1, forward strand.
CGCTGCTCATGTTGTGCCAAAGTGGTTAAAATTTCACTGATACGTAAAGCATAATCAGCAAATTGCATGTGATTCGGCACAATTAACTCTAGATTTTGATCCTCATCATGTCCCCAAATGGTCGCTTTGTCTTTCCATTCGCGGATTTGAGACCATCCCTGTTTAGCCAGATAACGCCGTACATAATCCGGACTGATCTGTTTTAAAGTATTGACATCGGTGATATTCATCTTATAGTTCTCCATTAACGCCGATGTAAGTCATGATCTCTTTCAATGTCTTTACACTAAACACATTTGTTCTATCCAAGTATACTCGCTTTTTAGCACCTTCGATAGATGCTTGTCCCTTAAGTGATAACCAGTAAGCACAATACCGCAAAATGAGATGACTTTCGGTGTGTTCTGACCATTTTGCGAGATTATCAGGCACGATCACCACAATCAAAATCCGTGGTATAAGCGAAGTGTCATTAGCTAAATCATTGTAATTTTTGCGACCCAAATCAAAAGAAATTTTTGGTTTTGAAAGGTACTCCTCATTAGCAGTACACTTTAACTGGAGTTCCAATTGAGGAATATAATTCAAATCTGGCTCACGATACCCTTTAATTCCCCAATCGATACTGCCATCGTCCACGTTAGGTTTATAGAAACTGTATCCCGCCGCAGCAACTACAGCACAAAAGTAAGCATTGCTAAATTGTTCTTTTTGCTGATTCAGATCCATTGGCATTACAAAACACTCACTTTTAAAATTTAGCACATTTTGATCAAGAGGCGGGTTAACTTTTAACTAAAATCATTTTAGCATGTTGAGTAGGTTTTGACGATCTTCACCCACTCACGCTACCTCGATCAAGACGGTTTCGTATATCACAAAATTTTTCTTATCTCATTTTTAGCGACCCACAATGCCTTAGCCTTATCCATGTGATCGCGTCCGTGTTTCCATCCAAGATCGTTGATCAGGTTTACCCGATGTCGAATGAGACAGGTTACAATAGAGCTTGAATCGTTTGAAAGACAAGGATGAAACCCCATGCAGGCCCATCCCGATGTCGAATGAGACAGGTTACAATAGAGCTTGAATCGTTTGAAAGACAAGGATGAAACCCCATGCAGGCCCATCCCTTAGCAGGTATTCGTGTATTAGACTTGACGCGCTTGCTCCCCGGCGCGGTGATGACGATGATGCTCGTTGATCTTGGCGCGGAGGTGATCAAGATCGAAGACCCTCACGGCGGGGATTATGCCCGCTGGTATCCACCGATCTTAGACGGTCAAAGCGTGTTTTTCCGTATGAACAATCGCGGCAAACAAAGCATGATCCTTAACCTCAAACAGGCACGCGGTGTCGAACTGCTTAAAGAATTGGTCATGACCGCCGATGTCTTGGTCGAAAGTTATCGGCCCGGTGTGATGCAGCGTTTAGGATGTGATTATGAGCGGTTACGCGCCCTACAGCCCCGCCTGATCTTTTGCGCGATGTCCGGTTGGGGCGCAACCGGAGAGTATGCTCAGGCCGGCGGTCATGACCTCAATTACGCCGCGATCGCCGGACTGGTCGGTGCAATGGAAACCCCACAAGTCTTAGGGGGGCAGATCGCCGATATTGGTGGCGCGTATGCCGCCTTGGCCGCGATCAACGCCGCCTTATTCCGACGGGAACGGACAGGAGAAGGTGCATTTTTAGATGTCTCGTTGTCGGATTCCGCATTGCCATTCGCTTTGTATAACTGGACAGAAGCCCTCTATCGGGAAGATCAATCGGGACAAGGCACGCTAAGCGGCGGAGTCCCTTATTATCGGGTGTACGCAACGCTTGACGGTCAATTTGTCGCCTTGGCAGCGTTAGAGGAGAAATTTTGGGTCAACTTTTGCCAAGCCATTGAACGCACTGACCTGATTGAACTCCATCATCATGCCGATCGTTTTCCGTATTTACAAGCAGAACTCACCGAGATCTTTTTGACGCGCTCCGCCCAAGCATGGGGCGCGCTCCTGCTACCAGCCGATTGTTGTTTTAGCCTAGTAGCCGATCCGTCCACGATCGCGGATCATCCGCATTATCAATCGCGTCAAGCGTTGGGACGCGGTGCGAACGGGATTCCGTGGTTGCGGAGTCCGATCCGCATCAGTGGGAGTGAACCGACGCTTGATCCCCATAGTCCGGATTATGGAGCGCATACCCGCCCCATTTTACGGAGTCTGGGTTATGATGACGAAGCGATCAATCAACTCCGCGATGCGGACATCGTGCGCGAACATCTTAACCCTTAGGCTCTTCACGGTACGGGTGCGCTTCTGTAGCATCTTCTCCAGAGTCGATCAGCGCGGATCGGAGATCGGTGACACTCGCAAGTTGTTCATCGATCGGCGGTTTCAGCGGGATCGGCTCATCTTTGATCAGGATCGGCGCGGTGGTCGTTTTCAAAGGGGTCGCCGGAGACGTTAGGCGCGCTCGCCGCCCTAACACTAAGCGCACCTCTTGATACAACAGTTGCGCGTGAACCCCCAACGCGATCAACACCCCGAACGGGATCAACACCGTCAACAATTGGCTATTGTCCCCATACGCAAGGTTAAATGGCTCTTGATTCGGTGCGAACACTGGGTCTTGAAAGATCGGATTTAACGAGAGTAGCAAGGCGATATACACGGCGATCGAACTGACGGCAAAGGCGATCCGCGGCGCACCTTGCCAAATGCGCGTGACAAGGATGCCAAGGATCGCGCTCATCGCAGCGACTCCGATCAAGGGGAGCCAACTGCCCGTCCCCAAACCCGGAAAGGCGCTGTAATAGAGGGCTTGCACTCCCCACAACGCCAACGCGATCGCCGCGCCTAATCCCACCGCGATCCCGATCATCAGCATCGGGGCGCGTGAAGGGCGGATCTCACCACTGACTCGCCAGACAAAGCCCACAAACAGACCTAATGCTAAACCCAACAACGGGGCCGGCGCGGGGGAAAACGGTGCAAGTCCCCGACAAAAGCCAGTCGGCACACAGAAATTGAGCCAAGTCGCATATAGCGTGACGATCACCCCGAACGCGGTCAAAGTGGCTGCAAACCACCCACGTAAGCGTAAAAGGGTGGTCAATAACAGCGGGATCGCGAGTCCAAAGCCCGCGATCGCCATGGCATCCCACGCGATCTCCGTTTGACGGAAATACAGATAGTACACCATGCCCCAGATCAAGGTTGCTAAGGTTACGCCGATCACCGCTGACCAGAGGCCGCGTAAGCCCGTCCCCCAAAAGCCGCGTAAACGGGTGGGGATCTCCTCGCTTAAGAAACTTAAGATCGCGATACATAACCCGAAGGTGAGGCCAAACGACAAGGTATTGGCCAAACGATCCGGCGTAAAAAATGCCTGTGCGCGAAACGTCGCAAAAACATGGTAGCCCATGGCCACAGATGCACCGAACATCGCTAACAAGAAACGCCAAGTCAATTGAAGGGGGTGATCGGTCATGCGTCGCCAGGTGTTGGCAAACCAAGCGTATAAGCGCCCTAATGGGCTGACCACCTCCGGCAAATTTGGCGCTTCATCACGCACCAAGGCCAAGGCCCGTAACGCACCTTGACTACGGGCGCGTTGCTGTTCTGCTAAAAAGCGCACCGCACCCATAGAACGAATCCGCCCGATCACCCGTGCCGCAAAATCAGCGACTTCCGGTTGAGTGTGATCTAAGGCCATTTGCGCGATCAGGTGATCGATGTCTGGAGAATAGACCGCCTCGCTCCATTCTGCATCCGGCGTGAGTTGCACATCAATCCGCGTGAGTGAACTCAACATCAATCCGCGATACTCGGTTTTGATCTCGTACAAGGTCGGTTTCAGCAAGCGTGCGCGGGTTGCTAAGACCCCTAGCGCGGCGATACGGGCTTGTGGGTCGGTTTCAACCGCTAAGGCCTGAGCGATCGCCTTGGGAATGCGGGGTGGATCAGCATCCGGAAGCGTCTCTAAGCGATACATCGCTCGAATGCGGGCAGGGGTGTTACCACTGCGTAGCGCGTGTAAACAGACCCAACGACGGTTGGAATCGTCTAAGGTATCCCACCAAAAGCCGATATGTTGATCGTATTCCAATGCGCCACGTAACAACATTTGCCGGCCTTCTTCATCGACGGTCAAGCCGTGGCGCTGCCATTCCATGTAGTAGCCATTCATCAGCATGTATTGGGTGACACCCAAGAGAAACCGCCCTTGTCCCGCTGACCAAGCATGACGCGCCCGTCCGTAAATATCCGCAGCTTCTAGTAGATCCGCGTCGCTGCTGATGATGATCTGGCCTTGTTGATACTCTTCCGCCTCTAATTCGCTAGGGCTTAGGGAAAAGCTATCCGATAAGACCGCTTCAAGGTCATCAATCAGGGCGTTGGCCGTGGGATGTCGGGATTGGATGTTCGGATTTACGGTCATGCGTAATACATCGGTGACTCCCTGAGGATAATCGCTCAACATGGGGAGATCATCTTGATATTGCAATTGTTTGAGGGCCATGGGCTGACTACCGTCAAAGGGCATTCGGCCGGTGAACATATGATACAACATGATCCCAAAGCTATAGAGATCGGCGCGGTAATCGATCACTTCTGAGACCAACTGCTCTGGGGCCATGTATAACAGGGTGCCAGAGCCGGGGTTTTGAGCGCGGCCTTCGGGATCTAAGAGGGTCGCGAGTCCAAAATCCGCCAGATAGGGCGAATGATGGGTATCTAACAAGATATTATGAGGTTTAAGGTCTAGATGCACCACTTTGTTTTGATGAGCAAAATCTAACGCATTGGCGATCGCCCGCCCAAAGCGCAAGACTTGGGGTGCAAGTAATGGGCCGGATTCTAAGGTATCGCCTAATGACCCGCCGGCCATATAGCGCATCACAATGTACAACTTGCCCTTATAGTCTCCAAAATCGTAGATCGGCAAGATGTGCGGATGTTCCATACTCGCGATCGTTTGTGCTTCGCGCCGAAATAAAGCGATCGGGTCGCCTTGTTCGGTGGTGAGTTGAGGCGCAATCGTTTTGAGCGCTACCATGCGATTCAGCCGTTGATCGCGGGCTGACCAAACATCGGCCATGCCCCCGCGCCCGATGTGTTCCACGATTTTATATTGGTTGATCTCGATCCCGATGTCCATAGTCGGCCTTGGGTGTGTTGGCGTTGTGCGCTCTATTATAAAGCCAAGAGAGACTCCTGTAAAACACCCCCCTATAAACTATCATCCGCGCCAAACTCATCCCTGGTGTGCGGCGGCAGTGACGGCGACTAGACGAAAAAAAGATTCGGCGACAGCGGCAACGGGGTTAGGGAGATCGTAAGATTGCGTTCCCACCCCAAAACCCAAGCAAAATAGCATATACAAGTTTCATCCGGTACTTCTCCCCGTGATCACGATCGTCTGTGCTATCCTCTACACATGATCACGATGAGGAGTATCCGATGGATGTGCGCTTCTACTTTGTTTTTGCTGTTGGGCGTTGGGGCGCAATCTTATGATCCTTTTAACCCCGTTGCTGCTGTCGCCGCTAACCACCGACCAGTTTAGAGCAGATTCGATCGCCTCTGATCTTTGAAGCGATTGATGAGCATCCTTTAGGATCGTGATGAGCAGTGTAAACAATCAAGCATGGGAGCAAATGAGAGCGATCAGCGGCAACAGCTGAATACAAATTTAGGTAAGCGGGTGACTAATAGCTTTATTGATGACCTCTCAGAGAGTTTTTGTCCTGTGAGTGAGAGTCTTTGAGGGATGAGATCGCGTAAGCTAGTGAAAGATTAGACCAACGCACTTATCGCAACAGGAGAACCTATCATGCAAATTTCACGCCACTGGCGCTTAAACGCTCAACGTTATCGTTTAGAAGGGGTTCGCACTCAAACCGGCGCAAACTTACAAGAACGCCCGATCCCCCAACCGACCGCGACTCAAGAAGTCCGCGCCCAGAAAAAATCCGCTTAACTTCTAGGACACCTCATGATCACGGTTTAGATGCAAAGGATTTGTAGAAATAGCTTTTCACTAAAAGCACCCTAGATCGCTGCTACATACGCCTGATAAGCACTCTAAACTGATTCAAAAGCCTTGAACCGTCATTGATGACCTGACAATTCCTGCTCAAACTGATATAGTTGTGAAGGGGCGGTTTTGCTCAACTTTTAATTTGAACAATCAACGCCCCTTAATTATGCTTGGGGCGTGGAATTGGTCTGGTATCGAAAGGCGCAGGAATGCGGATTGTTTTAGGGTTGATCGTGCTGTTATGCGCGGCGTGTGCCAGTCGTCCCACGGATGGGCCGGTCTTATTAGAAGATCGTCCGATGGATGATCGCGATGTGATGCCGACCTTAGTCGAATTGCCACAATTGCGCCCAACGGCCGTCGCAGCGGTGACTTCTGAGCGGGTTTCGCCGTTGCAAGTGGTGACAGTGCAAGCGGATTACGTGATCGTCACACCGACGCTCCCACCCAGTAAAACGCCCACAAATACCCCAACTAACACCGTTAGCCCGACCTTTTCACCGACTCCCACGCTCCCGATCACGGCCACAGCGACTTTTCCGACCTTTCCGACCGCGATCCTCACCCCCACGATCAACATCGTCTCAAATCCAATCCCCCAAATTTGCTTGTCACAGTGGCAATATATCCAACCCCCGCCGCAAGGATGCCCCTTGAATCCGGCGAATGTCAATCGCGGGGTGTATCAGGAATTTCAACGCGGCCTGATGATCTGGTTGCCGAATGCGGTGAGTGATAGCAGTGGTTTTACGGGTCAGATCTATGTGTTGTATAACGATGGGCTTGCGCCTTTTTGGACGCGCTTCGGTGATACCTTTGTCAGCGGGGTCGAAAATGACGGCGATCGCACCAGTGAAGAATGCCGAGGTGATGGACTATGGGCCCCTTATCGTGGATTCGGCAAGTTATGGCGTAACCTCACCAACAATCCGAGTCAGAGTTTAGTCCGTTCACGCTTGGGGTGTTCCCCTGATGACCTTGAAAACACCTTGCAAGGCGTTAGCCTCCAGTATCGTGACGACGGCACGATCTTTATCACCTTAGTTGATCTGAATCGCACCTATCAATTGACTCCCGGCGGTGGTTGGCAATTATACGCGGGGACACTGCTCCCGCTCCCATAACGAGAGGATGTCACGGATGATCGCTCAAATCGCCTTACAAGACTTGTGTTTACCCGGCGGCATGTGTTACGGATGTGGATCTGCTAACCCGGACGGGCTTCAACTCAAAAGTTATTTTGCCGAGGATCGGCAAAGTGTGACCGCACAATTTACACCACAAGCCAAGTTTACCTCTGGCTTTAAAGACGCGCTCTACGGCGGCCTGATCGCCTCTCTAATCGATTGTCATTCTAATTGGACGGCGATGGCCTTTGCGTATTTGGCCGAAGGACGTGAACCGGGATCTTTGCCCGTGATCGCATCGGTGACCGGATCATTAGGCGTAAAATACCTCAAACCGACTCCGATGAACGGCACGATTGACCTCAAAGCGTGGGTAGAAGGCCCGGTAGGACGTAAAACCCGGGTGATCTGTGAGTTAAGTTCGCAGGGGATCATCACCGCCCTAGGCGATTCGGTATTTGTACGGATCGATCCCACCCGCTTTGAGTAAAAGATAAGCACCGAGTCGCGCCTCATTCGCCCCCTCAAAATTGGGTAGTCGCAAGGATCACATCGGCATATAATCAATATAGATCATTTACGATGAAGGAACATGACCATGACGATTCGATCGATTCGGCCACTTGCGCCCCAACAATGCCCACAATGCGCGGGGAAACAGACTTTTGTGATCACCCGCGAAAAAATCGAATGTCAACGATGCGGTTACATCGTGCGTGACGAAAAACATCAACCCGTACCGCCGAATCCACGCCCCCAACGCGCTCCCCATGATCGCACCCAATATAAGATCTCGTATCGGATCACGCATCGCGGCGGGGTCGAAAGCTATGTGGAAGCGGCCTTCACCACCGCCATGGATCATGCCAAACGCCAAGATTGGGACGGCGCAATCAAACATTTACGCCGCTGTATTGATTTTCAATCGGACTTTAGCGACGCACATCTGTGGTTAAGCCGCCTGTTAGAAGATCCGGTGGAACGGCGCGATCACATCACTAGTGTCTTAGCCCACGAACCGACGCATGGTGAGGCCTTACGCGAATTGATGATCATTGACGGCGAAATCAGTGGTGGCGGGGAATTTAACGAGTTCACCATGCCCGAAACCCGTGATGCGGGCGGCGCGGTTGCGACCGTGATTAAAAATGCCCGTTGCCCCCGTTGTGGATCCTCCACTTTATCTGATGATGACGCGGGCGGGGTGCTGTTATGTGATACATGTGGGTATCGTGAGGACAAAGGCAAGCATGTCGGCGCGATGAGTTTGTTGTCCGCCGCCTTGATCAAACAGCGCTCTCAACCTGTGCGTTGGCAAGTGGGGGAACGTTACCTCAAATGTGGGTCATGTGGATCGTCTCGCACGATCGCGGCCCGTCAAATGGTAGAAACGTGTCCATTTTGCGGATCTAAAAATGTGATCGAACAAGACGCTTTAGAGACCTTGCGTCAACCAGACGGCATTGTACCATTTGCCCTAAGTCGTAAAAATGCGTTGGAAAATCTCGAAAACGAGTTGAGCGGATTCGGCGAAAAACTCAAGGGATTATTTAATAATCACAAGGTGAAGCGCGTTGAGATCGAAGGATTATTCTTGCCATTTTGGACGTTTGATGTCATTTTGGACTTGCTAAACACCATAATCGACACGAGCATGTTTGAATCATCTCGCCGAGAACGAAATTTCAATGTTTATCAGACTGAAACCATTCCCGAAGCCGCGAACAACGTCTTGATTCCGGGCTTTAAGTATCCGCCGCGTGCCTTGATCGATCGTTTAGGAAAATACAGCCTAAGTCGGGTTGTCGGTTATGATCCTAGGGCGTTGGCGCAACACTCCGCGGAGATCTACACGCTCCCATTTGATCAAGCGGCAATGGAGGCGCATGAACAAGTCGCAAATCAGGTTCGCCAAAAATACCATGCCAATGTCAGTTGCATGGTCAAGCACATGACTTTCCGTTTATTGTTATTGCCTGTGTGGACGATCACGATTTTTGAACAGGATCATCAGGTGCGGCCGGGCTTGATCAACGGTCAAACAGGGCGAGTCGCTTTAGGACGGCCGCAACGACTAGGGAGGTAAGCGGATTATTTCCCTAGCGCATCGATCGGCGTTGTTCCACCGCCGCGATCAATTTATCCAGATTAGCGCGGCCGGTTTCGGGGCTTTTGCCCACCTTGATCGCGCCTTGATTGATAAAATAGGTGTTACCGGCGTTGGCTTCATGGGCATGTTCGTAATGCGCCACAAATAACGGTATTTGGTAGCGCAATGCGTCTTGTCCGGCGTTAAACGTGCCACCTTCTAAGCGCGACTCCACTAAGATCATCGCATCTGATAAAGCAAGGATCGTGCGATTACGGGTCATGGCGCGTCCGACATGCCAACTCGCGTTCGGTGAAAATTCGGATAGGATCAAAACGCGATCCGGTGAAGCAAGTTTCTTGAGGTCGGCCCGTAACCTAAAGCTCAAGATCCCTTCGGCCGCGACGATGATCGTGTTACCGCCTTGTTGCAACGCGGTGAGGTGAGCGATGTGATCGACTCCGCGTGCATGTCCACTTACGATCACGTAACCCCGTTGCACCAGTTGCGCTACCGTGTCTGCGGTGACAGCTAGGCCTTTTTCGCTCACTTGACGCGATCCACATACGCTCACCGCTGGAGAATACCATAACGCTTCATTTCCCCACACATACAGCCTTTTCGGTGCTTGATCACCAGATAAAACGCATAACCGTTGGGGATAATCAGGATCTAGCGCATTCAATACGCGGATTTGTTTAGCGGTGAGGGCAGCTTGATCAGTCATGGTAAAAGCGGACAAATGAGATGTCATAATGACATCTCATTTGTGAAGTGGATTTATTCATCTTCATCCGCGGCCAAGGGGCTATTGCGACTAAAGATGCGAATATGCCGATTCGGTTCTTGCCCATAACTCCGTGAGATCAAATGCGCTCGGCGGG
>JALOOG010000154.1 GCA_025454525.1 Anaerolineae bacterium
GCGTATCGGAGGCCCTGTTGTGGGTTGATCATCAGGTCGCCCTCACGTTTTAGCGGTGTGCCGTATTCCGGACAGACAAACAAGCGATCGACTTCGCGCCCTTCGCCACCGTTTATCAGCCCGAATTGACTTACCAACTTATGGAAACTTGCGCGATCGTAGATGTAATCGGATTATTTACTTTCTACGATCCGGCGGAAAACAGCGCACCACGAGTCGAATTAACCGACTTTGGGCGCGGGTTGCAGGTGTTAGCTGCCCCAATCGATCCGGGTGCAGGTTGGATTCTGCAATTGAGCGATCCCGATCAAGCGGTGCTGTTACAAAATTTCATCATCAGCGGTGGTCAACTCTATCTGCATCCCGCTTGTTAAGAAAATGTCAGAAAAGTACCACATGATATGGAGGCACATGACTCCATACCATACAAGCCGATTCCCTTTCTTATGTATGGGGAAGGGAATCGGGGTGAGGTTGTCACCTAAGGTCAAACAAGGCTAAAAACTAAAATCAATGGTTTACAATGGTTTTTTCTCAATTCTCCCTCTTGTTCTACACTTTTAACGGAAACTTCCCCGTATCTACATCTACTTCTGAACTCTTTTTTCAAAAAACTGTCAGCCATGTTTGAGGTAGATTTAGGACTGAGGTTGTAACAGATATTTTTCGCAAAAAACTTACTGGTCAGCATACACCAAGATTTTATCGAATTGTTGAGAAACGATCGGTAGAGTCGTTATAATCCCTATTCAATCTATTCACTAACAGATCAGACACGAGTTTAATGTGATGAATCCGCCACAAACCAAACGCCAACCGTTTCCACTTGACCCCGATGAAATTCAGCAATTGCTGAAAAAACGGCATCGACTCGATCTGCTTGACCCCTTTGCGATCGATCCCGATTCGGAGATTCGCCAATTAGGTCGGATCGCGCTCCGCCGCGATGACATCAATGATTTATTTGCTTTGGGAGATCTATGTGCGCGTCAAACCTTGACCGATGAAGATCGTTTGTTGATCTTTTATGCCGGAAAAACACTGATGGCCTATCGTCGGGCTGCTCAAAGCGCGCTCAACGATCCCGATCGCCAACAAGCGCATCATGCGATCCGCGATTTTACCGCGTGGGTAATCGAATGCGCCCGACAATTTCCTTCTCGTCGTAACTTGGCCGTCGCATTATGGGTTGCCGCAGAAGATGACTTCCCAACCGAAAGCGTACCGCCCAGTGTGATCAACAATTTATTGCAACGTTATCGGGATCAAACGTCCCAGAACAATTCCCGTTTAACCTTCACCGATGAGCAAACGCGCACGGTAGACGATGAACACACTCAAGCGGATTTAGACCTCACCCCCCTAAGCGATGCGTCAATGACGGTGGCCGATCTAGAGTTAGACTTGGAGTCGGCTTCACATGAGACCGGGGCCTATGTGGCGGTGAACGAGACGCAATTAGAGGATAGCCGCTATCATACCCCGCCGATGTTACGAGAAGCGGATAGCAGCGATAGTCAGCTTCGCCGAACACCACGAAGCGCACCCGATGAAAAACAGATCAGCGATTTTAAGATCGGTGACAAAATCGAAGGTGTGTATGAGGTGGTCGATATTCGTTGGGGGGGAATGGGCGTGGTTTATCTGTGTTACGATCAAGAACACGGTGAGCCGATCGCGATCAAAAGTTTCCAGACACGCTTTTTAGACAATGAACGCGCCGTTACCCGCTTTATCAATGAAGCGCTCACTTGGGTACGTCTCGAAAAACATCGCCATATCGTGCAGGCGCGCTTGGTGCGAAATATCAATAACCGCCCGCATATCTTCCTTGAACACATCAGCGGCCCGGAAAAAATGGGATCGGATCTGAGAAGTTGGATCAATCACAGCCGTTTAGATCTGCTCAAATCAATGGAGTTTGGTCTCCATATCGCCTTAGGGATGCAACATGCGACCCAACGAGTCCCCGGCATGGTACATCGCGATCTCAAACCCGCGAATATCTTGGTGACACATGAGGGGATCGCGAAAGTCACCGATTTCGGTTTGGTGCATTCGATCGGCCTTGAAGATCTACCCTTTCGAGAGATCGATCTGAATGATGAGGATGTGTTACCCGTCGATCGTTTGACGCGCTTCGGAGCCGTGGTCGGTACAGCGCCATATCTTTCGCCGGAACAGTGTCAATTTAAAGAGGTGGACGTTCGCTCCGATATTTACGCTTTTGGTTGCCTCTTGTATGAGATGCTCAACGGGCGGCATGTCTTCCGGGCGCGCAAGTTACAGGAGTGGATCAAGGCACACACCCAAGAGACTCCGGTATTTGATACACGAGTCGCGCAACGACTCCCTTCCCGATTACAAGCGTTAACCTTCGCTTGCCTAGAGAAAAACGCGGCCAACCGTCCGCAATCTTGGGGGGACATCGCCGCCACATTGATGGAGATCTATCACGAATCCGGGGGTGAGCCATTGAATCTTGAGATCACCGGCCCGGCGTTAGAAGCGCGTGAATTGATGGACAAGGGTTACTCGCTCACCGAGTTGGGCCGCTTAAATGAAGCATTGGATGCTTACGATCGTGCGATTGCCTTACAACCTGATTATGCTTGGGCATGGGCGCGCAAGGGGCGCACCCTACGCTTATTAGAGCGATTCGCCGATGCGTTGATCTGTTACGACAAGGCCTTAGAGTTTCAGCCGAAATATGCGTGGGCATGGAATGGCAAGGGCATCATCTTAGAGCGGATGCGTCAATTAGAGGAGGCGCTCCGTTGTTTTGAGACGGCCACCGAACAAAATCCGAATGAAGTGTGGTATTGGTACAATCGGGCGGATGCGCTGCAAAATTTAGATCGCTTGTCAGAGGCGATCCCGCTTTTAGAGCGCGGACTTCAACTGGATCCCCGTCATCCCAACAGTTGGGCCAAATTGGGCCAGATCTACCGGCTGTTACATCGTTATGAAGAAGCAGTCAGCGCTTATGAAGAGGCGATCCGGTTAGATCCCAAGTATGCGTGGGCTTATAACGGTTGTGGCTTGGCGCTTAAAGCATTAGGACGGACTCGTGAGGCCTTGATGTACTTTCGCCGCGCTGCCAACTATCAACCCAACGATGTTTGGCATTGGTATAATCTCACCGAGGTCTTGGTGGATCTCGGTCAATATGAGGATGCGGTGCGTCCCGCGGAAGAAGCCACACGCACCAATGAAAAACATGCCTTCAGTTGGTCAAAGTTAGGCCAAGTCATGCGTTATGTCGGGCGCTATGAGGATGCCTTACGCGCTTATGATCGCGCCATTGCCTTAGAACCGGAATCCGCGTGGTCGATCAATGGACAAGGGATTGTGTTAGAAAACATGGGGCGTTACGAAGAGGCGCACGCTTGTTATCGGCGGGCGGCTGAACTCAAACCGACGGATGTTTGGCATTGGTACAATCAGGGGAACGTCTTGGTCTTAATGGGACGTTATGAGGATGCGCTACCCGTCTTGCAAAAATCAACCCAGATCAATCGACAACACGCCCGCGCATGGACACGCATGGCTTACGCTTTGCGTCACCTACATCGCCATGAAGAAGCGTTACAAGCGGCCTTGAATGCCACGCGCATCGCGCCGCATCATGCGTGGTCTTGGGGGGAACAGGGTAGCACGTATGAGGCGATGAGTCGTTACGATGATGCACTCAAAGCCTATGAACGTGCGGCGGAATTATCGTCCCATGAGGCATTTTACCTCTACAAACAAACCGATGTCTTGATTCACTTAGCGAAAAATCAGCGCGCCGCCGAGTTATTAGAACAAGCACTCCAACTTGACCCGAATAACGCGCAAGCTTGGGCCAAGTACGGGCAGATCTTACGCCGCCTCAATCGCTTTGAGGATGCGCTTGACAGTTATTCGCGGGCCGTCACTATCGATCCTGATAACGATTGGGCCTGGAGTGGACGTGGCCTGACCTTGAGCGCTCTCAAACGCCATGAGGAGGCGCTGAAATGTTTTGAACGCGCCATTGAGTTAAAGAATAATGATGCGTGGTATTGGTATAACAGCGCCGATGAACTGCTCACCTTAAACCGCCTTGATGAAGCCCTAGAAGGGTTAGCCAAAGCGATCGAGATCAACCCGCGTCACGCGGAAAGCTGGGCGAAGCGGGGTCAGGCCTTGCGACGCATCGGCGATTATGAAGGATCGTTAACGGCCTTTGATCGCTCTGTGAGCATCAATCCGCGTTATGCGTGGGCATGGAACGGACGTGGATTCACGCTCAAAGAGATCGGACGACGTGAAGAAGCGTTGGCCAGTTATGAGCGGGCCGCCCGCGAAGAACCCAATAACATCTGGTATACTGTCAATCAGATCGATATTCTGCTCGACATGCAACGCCGTCAAGATGCGTTGAATGTGGCTGATGAGGCCACACGCATCGCGCCGATGATGCCTACGGTGTGGGCGCGGCGCGGACAAGTTTTGCGGCGCTTACGACGCTATGAAGATGGAGTCGATAGTTACAACCGCGCCTTAGAGTTAGATCCGCAATATGCTTGGGCGTGGAATGGCAAAGGCTTATGTTTATTTGCGTTAGAACGTTGGGAAGAAGCGCTTTATTGTTACCAACAGGCCGTGCATCACGATGCGACGGATGTCTGGTTTTGGCATAACTACGGCGAAACGTTAAGCAAGATCGGCGATCGCGATGGCGCACGCCAAATGTTTGAACGTGCTTTAAGCATTGATCCCGATCATCAACCCACCAAGGACAAGTTATATGAGCTTTAATTCACCTTTTCGGCGTTTTCCGCGTCGTGAGATCTCGATCACGCACATGAGCGGGCCGTTTGACGGTAAAAAATTGACCTTTCCGCAACCGGCTGTCGGTGAAGAACGGATTCTATCGATGGGCCGACGGGAAGGCAGTGATGTGCATTTGCCATTTGATAATCAGGTTTCGCGTCTACACGCCCGATTAGGATGTACCGCCGTGCCAACCGGATCAAGTGAGTCGTTATCCAGTCCCTATGTGCTGACTTTTTGGTTAGAGGATAGCGGGAGTCGTAACGGCACATTTATCGAAAAGCAAGAAGATCCGATCGAGGGCCGTGTCAGTTTGCGCCCCGGCATCTTGTTTCGCATCGGACGCACTTGGTTACGCTTAGATATTCCACTCTCGTATGATTAAACCGCGTCAAGGCATGGGTATCACCTAGATCCCATGCCCCGATCGCGCTCCGCAATAGAGAAACGCCTTCATATCCGTTAAAATCAAGCGATTGATTTCAGAAACCTTAGGGATAAGATGCGGTCAACTATGCACGACCAGATCACCATTCGCAAAGCCACCCCCGAAGATGCCAAGATTCTAGCACGTCAACGCCTGATGATGTTTGAAGAGATGGATCATGATCCGATCGAACGTCTGACCGAAATGGAACAACGCTTTATCCCTTGGGTGCGGGATAAGATTATCGCGGGTGAATATCATGGGTGGTTGGCGGTGGATGAAGACGGCGTGGCCGTGGCCGGCATAGGGTTATGGATTCACGAGTGGTTGGTCAACCCGCGTGATTTTTCCGGCAAACGCGCTCATGTCCTCAATGTCTACACCGATCAAGCGTATCGCAAGCGTGGAGTCGCCCGCAATTTGATGAACGAATTACTCGCCTTGTGTCGTGAACAGGGCATTCCGAAGATCACGCTCTCCGCGAGTCGCGATGGTCAACATCTTTATGAGACCCTTGGCTTTAAACCCGATCCCCGTTGGATGATTTTGCAGTTGAAGGACTCCTAACCTCATGCACAAGATCAAGATCCGCTTGCCCGCCGCCGCCGTCAACTTAGGCGCGGGGATGCACAGCTTAGGACTTGCCTTAGGCCTCTATTGCACCGTGGAGATCAGCCCGCGCAACGATGATCGACTCTTGGTGGAGACCTCCGGCGAAGGGGCCGGACAATACAGCTTAGGGTTGCGTCATCCGGTGGTGTTAGCGTTGATCCGCATGTTTCAGCGACTCGAAAGCGCCCCGACCGGACTGCTGATCCGCGTCGATAACCAGATCCCCTTGAACAGCGGACTCGGCGCGGAGATCAACTTCTTGATCGCGGGGGTGATCGGCGGCAATAACCTGTTAGGCAACGTCTACAAGCGCGATCAGATGCTCGCGATTGCCGCGCAAATCAGTCGCCCAGATAGCGCCGCCACCGCGGTTTTAGGGGGATTAGGGAGCGGCATCTTCTATCAAGAGCGCTTGTTATATCACAGTTTCCCCGTCGCCCCGTTGCGCGTTGGGATCATCGTGCCGCAATTGACGCGCTATCCCCGTCCCCCCGTTTTAGGGCGGATCGGTTATGCCTATGCCCAACATAATTTGAGTCGCATCCCGCTGTTGATCGAAGCGTTGCGCTCTGGTGATTTCACCCTCTTACGGGCGACCTTGTCGGATCGGTTGAATGTGCCGCGCCTCACCCCGCAAATCCCCGGCCTGCTCCACACGCTAAACCACTTGCGTGAACAAGACGCGGCCGTGACCTTGGCCGGAGATGGCCCGGCGCTGTTGGTGTTCGGTGAACCGCAACGCTTGGAATCGTTGACCGCGGCGGGGATCGCCGCCTTCAAAGACGCGGGCGTATCAGCGCGTACTTGGATCGTGCCGATCGATACGCAAGGGGTGATCATCAGCGTCATGGGGTGATCGCGACTCATGGTTGCGTCATATACCTATTTGCGTGATAATGGTCTCAGCGCGATCTTAGTCTAAGGCCGATTCCCGATGACCGACACCCCTAACCCAAACGATTCGCAAAAACCGAACATCGACATTTCTGGCAACATCATTGGCTTTAACGTCAATATCGGTGGTGTGCAACATAATTATTTCAACACCACCGGCCATCCGATCTGCCCTAGCGCGCCGCCCCCGCCGGAACATTTCACCGGCCGCACGGATGAGATCGAACAATTGACCCAACGGCTTGATAGCGATCAAATTGTGGCGATCACCGCGGTGCAAGGAATGGGTGGGATCGGCAAGACCAGCTTGGCCAAAGCCTTATGCGCGCAAAAACGCGATCGTTTCGGTGCGATCTTGTGGGCGGATGTGACCTCATCGCCGAATACGCGGGCGATCCTTGACCTTTGGTTTAGCTACACGGGGATCGACAAAAGACTGCCTGTTGATGCGCCCTTGGAGCAGATCGCCGATTATGTTCGGGTACAGTTGACCGCCGCGTTAGAAGGCTTGTGTGTCGGACGGATTTTGGTGGTGTTGGATGATGTGTGGGACACCTCTGATTCTCCCGATGCCCCCGACCCGCTAGAAGCGGTGAAGATTTTACGTCGTGCCGCGCCAACTGGAGCGAAGATCTTGATCACCACTCGCAACGAACAGGTCGTCCATCACCTTGACGCGAAACGACTGCCATTGGATGAATTATCTGATGATGAGGCGATGGCGCTGGTAACACAATTGACTACGGATAGTCCAGTGATTAAGACAAACGACATTAAACGCTTGATCGACTTGATCGGCGGCCATCCGTTAGCTTTAGAGATCGCGGCAGCGAGTCTTAAAAGTGCGACCGATCGCGCTCATCTCACACGAATTTTCGAGGCGTATGAAGACGGGATCAGAGACGGGACACCGCTCAAAATGTATGATCAAAACGCTCCGCGTAACCTCACGGTCGTGTTTAAGTACAGTTATGAGCATTTGAATCCCGATCAGCAACGTGTTTTCCGGTGGTTAGGGGTGATGGCCCCGGAAAGTGCTTGGGAGCGCGATTTTAGCGCGGTCTTATGGGAATTAAGCGATGAGGATGAGATCGATGATCATATCACCATGCTGCTCGGCCGCGCCTTGATCCATCGAAACGCCAAATTTTCGACCGACGAGGCGGCATGGTACGGTCAACATCCGCTGTTACGGCGCTATGCGTTGGACTTGTTGCAGGAAAACGGCGAACACGAAGAGACCTTTAAATGGTACATGGAACTGGTAAACGATTTTGCTCGCGAGTTTCGCGAGTTACCGCCGGAAGAGTGGGGCCAATTGACACCCTATCTCCCGCATATCCAGCATATCGGAGATTATTTGGTGAGACATTATCCTCCTACGCCTGATCGAGAGGTCAGACAGCAAGCGTTAAATTTTGCCTTAAATACCTGTGTTTACGTTTTTCGTCGACCAGAAGATCGGCGCAGATCGTGGGTGAAATTGGGCTTGAAGGCGGCGCGGGGGTTGATGGATTGGCCACATGAGGCCCTGTTTCTGAATCTCTTAGGCTTGATCGCCCATCAATTCGGGGAAAATACGCAAGCGTTGCGCTATTTTGAACAGGCGCTCCCGTTGGTGCGGGCGGTGAGGGATCGCGGCGGCGAAGCCTCTACGCTCACCAACATCGGCGGCGTGTACGCCGATTTAGGGGAGAAACCACGGGCGTTGTCGTATTATGAACAGGCGCTCCCGTTGCAAAAGGCGGTGGGGGATCGCGGCGGCGAAGCGACCACGCTTAACAACATCGGACGGGTCTACGACGATTTAGGGGAGAAACAACGGGCGTTGTCGTATTTTGAACAGGCGCTCCCGTTGACGCGGGCGGTGGGGGATCGCGGCGGCGAAGCGGCGACGCTCAACAACATCGGCAAAGTGTATGATGATTTAGGGGAGAAACCACGGGCGTTGTCGTATTATGAACAGGCGCTCCCGTTGGTGCGGGCGGTGGGGGATCGCGGCGGCGAAGCGGCCACGCTCCACAACATCGGCATGGTGTACGACGCTTTAGGGGACAAACCACGGGCGTTGTCGTATTATGAACAGGCGCTCCCGTCCTTTCGGGCGGTGGGGGATCGCGGCGGCGAAGCGACCACGCTCACCAACATCGGGTCGGTGTACGCCGATTTAGGGGACAA